>NZ_JBGUBC010000003.1:0-201237 GCF_041821145.1 Halopenitus sp. H-Gu1
TTCGAAGGGTACGTTCCCGGGACGATCGTCTCCCCGCGCGGCGAGGGTGGATTCGGATACGACCCGATCTTCGAACACGACGGAACGACGTTCGCCGAGATGGATACTGAACGCAAGAACGCCGTCTCACACCGCGGTCGGGCGCTCGCGAAGTTCGCCGAGTGGTTCGCGGACCGGTAGTTCCAGGCGATCGTCGATCGGCTGTCCCGCCCCGGGTTTATCACTGATGACGACTCAGCCCGCGACGTGCCAGTCACGGTGGCCTCGACGTGTCTGCGGGTGTGCGACACGCCGCGTCGGAGGTCGTCGGAACGCGGCCGCGAGAATCCTCGATCGATCCGCCGATGAGTGATCCTCGTTCACGCCGTCGACCGGAACGGGCCGCGCGTGTCGCCTGCACGCTATCGATCCCGAAACACCGGTTCGATCGTGCCGTCGTTCACGATCGAGGATCGCGATCCGGACCCGGATACGTTTCTCCGATGACTGTCTGATAGAGCCGTTCGGCGTCGAACACGCTCGTAAACGCACGGGGTTCGCGGACGCTCACCGGCACTCGATCGCGGAGCGCGGCACCGGCAGCGGCGCTCGTGAGTCGGGGATCGAACGAGAGCACGTGCATCGCCCCGCCGCGATATGCTGACGCCAGAGCGGGATGATCCCCGGCTGGGTGTCTCACCTGTTCGGACCGGTCGCGGATGAGTTCCCCCCAGGCGTCCGCCAGTTCATCCCCTGCCAGTTCCGCGATCACCCACTCTGCATCCTCCAGCAGCGGTTCGCTCGCGATGAGGGTTAGCCACGAGTGGCCACGGATCACATCGAGTGCCTCGCGTGCCTCCCCTCCACACAGGAGATCGGCCGCGAGCACATCGGCGTCCGCGACCACTCGAGACGGCGTTGGATCGGGGGTCGACAATTCCGAAGAGGCGGCTCCCGAGTCGAAGCGGTCGCGACGATCGTCGTCTCGAGACCGACGTCGTTCGAGCGCGTCTCTCACCATCGAACGGTCGACGTTCGCCGACCGGCCGCACTCGAACAGGGTTCCCCAGTTCACGTTCGACCGAAGACGCCCGACCTACATCCGATTTGTGGACTCGTCGTTCGTCCTGCCACTGGGATCACTCGCCGGTGATCCTCGATCGCACCTCATCGATCGAGTCCGTCGAGGCGAGGAGGGCGATGCGGTCGTGTGCCTCGATTCTCGTTCCCGGAAGGGGGATCGTTAATGCCTCGCCCTCGTGACCGTGTGCATAGATCCGTCCCTTGTCCTCGAGATCGATCCCGTTGACGCGTTCGCCGACCGTGGGCGCCGTCTCGGGGATCGTGAGGACGAATAGCTGGAGATCCTCGGTTAGTTCATCGAGAACGTTAAAATCACCCTCCAGAAGCGCCGTCTTCGCACCGGCGGCACCGAATCGCTCCGGATATATCACCGCGTCGGCGTCCGCCTTGTAGCGATCGTACACCTCGGGATCGAGGTCCTCGCTCAGGCGCATCACGGTTCGACAGCCGTGTGCGGCGCCGATTCGACAGATGGTGTGGTTCGTCTCGATGGATCCGGTGAATCCACCGACGGCGTCGGTGGAGGCGATCCTCGCCTCCTCGAGTACCGACTGGCTGCCTCCATCCCCTTTGATCACGGTGAATCCTCGATTTCGGGCTTTATGAACCTTCTCGGAGTCGTTGTCGACGACGATGACGTCGTGGCCCTCCGCCGCGAGTATCCGTGCGGTTCGTGATCCGACGCGACCGAATCCCACGACAATAATCCTCATAAACCTGCATACGCCGACGGTGTTCAAAAATCTATGTGAAGATGTACCACGATGGTGCCCCGAAAGCACGACGGGATGCCGTTCCCGTTGCTGGATCGTCAGCGCCTGCGTCGGACGATCTCAGCCCGAACTGCGTTCCGTTTAACGAGCAGAAATCCGGAAAAGATGAGCAGAAAGCCCGCTACCGTCGTCGACGTGATCGTCTCCGAGAGAAACGCCCAGCCCGAAAGTGCGGCGAAGACCGGTGCGACATACGAGACCAGATTGATCTCGATCGGTCCGAGTCGATCGAGGAGATCGAAGTAGATGAGAAATCCGAGCGCACTGGCGACGATCGAGAGGTACGACAGCGCGAGGATTCCCTCCAGGACCCATGCGACGTCCGCGAGTGACTCACCCCGTGCGATCGCGACGGTGTGCATGATTCCTGCACCGAGGATCATCGACCACGACTCCATCGTCTCGATCGGCAGATCGGCGTCGATCGTTCGCGTCAGGACGGTCCCCAACGCGAAGGAAGCGGCCGCGAGGAACACGAGCAGTTTTGCACCGGTCCCCTCACCCATGAGGTTGTTCGGCTCCGGACGTGTGAGGACCACGACGCCGAAGAGACCGACCAACAGTCCGACGGTTCCAAGCGGCGTGAGTCGCTCGTTCGGAAGGAAGGCCCGAGCGAAGACGGTCGTCAACACGGGCGAGAGGCTGACGAGAACGGCGGCGATCGCGCTCGTCACGTGTGGGTCCGACTCGCCCATGAACAGAAACACGTGGTACGCCGAGATGAGCAACACGGCGCCGATCACCACGAGCGACCATTCGCCGCGCGTCCGCGGTATCGGATCCTCGACGGCGAAGACGCCGTATCCAAACATCACGACCGCCGCGACGTCGTACCGCAAGGCGGCGAAAAGCACCGGCGGAAAGTACGCGAGACCGGCGTTGATCGCCATGAATGCCGATCCCCAGACGGCAGCGAGGACGAGGAACGAAAGGAGGTCTCGGTGACGGCTCACACCGGTTCTCACCACCGGGTGAGCCTTACCCTTTCGACACACGACGTGGGATCGGGAGGGGCCGCCATACTTCTCCACTCCCGATCGCGTGCACGGTGATCGAGTCGTTCACACGGTTACGAAATCACGCCAGCTCCTGATCCCGGAAGGCGCGAATCACGTCCTGGCGAGCGATGATTCCCACGACCTTGCCGTCGTCGTCGACGACCGGGATCCGGTTGACGTCCGGATCGCCGACCAGATGATCGAGGACCTCCTCGACGTCCGTCTCCGGCGTTACGGTGAGGACGTCCCTCGTCATCACCTCCGAGATCGACCGTCCCGATTCCCGAACGAAATCGATTCCCGTCTCGATCTCGCTCCACGGGACGTCGATCTGGTAGGTCAGCGTGTCGACGAACGGCGGGAGACCGATCGGGATCCACAGCGTCTCCTCTTCGGGCTCGAACAGATCGACGAGGTCGGATTCGGTGACTATCCCGAGGATGACCCCATCCTCGTCGACGACCGGAAATCCCGAGAAGTCGACGCGGGCGAACCGTTTGAGGACGTGGGAGACGTCGTCGTCCGGCGAGACGGTTTTGACATCTTCGACCATCAGATCGCGAGCCTGCATGCCGTATCGATCGGTCGCAGGGGAAGTAAGTCTTCGGCGGATCCCACCGCTCAAGCGCCTCGAGACGCTACTTCGATCCATGTCCGACGACTACGTGAGTCAACTCGCGAGCAGCCGGGCGGAAAAAGACGAGTTTTTCGCCGAGCATCCCCAGTCGCCGATCCCGCCGGAGGACCGCGACTCGTTCGACGGACTCCGGTATTTCGATCCCGATCCGGAGTATCGCGTCGAGGCAACGGTTACGGTCCACGACGACCCCGAGCCAGTCGAAATGGAGACGACCGCTGGGCCGAACGTTCGCTACCTCCGTGTGATGAGTTTCGATTTCGAATTGGACGGCGAGACGCAGACGCTGTGTGCCTATCGTCAGGAGACCGAAGAGGATGCGGCGCTTTTCGTTCCATTTCGAGATAAGACGACCGGACAGGAGAGTTACCGTCACGGCCGATATATCGAACTGGAACCCGAAACGGAACTCTCCGACGGCGATCAGGTAGGTATCGACTTCAATCTCGCGTACAATCCGTTCTGTGCCTACAGCGAGACCTTCTCGTGTCCGCTCCCACCCGAGGAGAACTGGCTCGATACCACCATTCGTGCCGGGGAGCGCTCGCTCGACGGCTGAGCCATCCCCGGTGGGATGTCGAGTCCGCTTTCGGTTGCACTCTTTGCTCGATCAACTCTCCGACCGCGGTTTGGCACACTCGTCTCTGTTGTGACCGTGTCCGGCGTATTGGTGATGACGACCGGCGTAGAAGGATCGTGTCCGGCGTAGAGGGATCGCGACTGGCGTATTAGTCGTGATCGTGATCGTGATCGTGATCGTGATCGTGATCGTGGTCGTGGTCGTGGTCGTGGTCGTGGTCGTGATCGTGTCCGGCGTCCTGCCCGCTCGACTCGCCGCCGTCGCCAGCAACGGCGGCCCCCTTGCCGTCGATCATGTCCATGTTTTTGAGGTTGTCCCGCTCCTCGAAGTCGTCGACGGCGTCCATCACGTCGGTCTGCGTCAACGTCGTCCGTTCCTCGGTGAGCGCTTGCAGAACCGCTTCCCGGAGGACCATCCGGAGATCGGATCCGGTGAGTCCGGCCGTTCGCTCGGCGACCTCCTTGGGGTCGAAATCGGCGATGTCCATCTCCCGGGTGACGATCCGGAGGATGTCCGCCCGCATCCCGCGATCGGGTTTCGGGAAGTTGATGATCTCATCGAACCGCCGCCAGGCGGCGGCGTCGAGCTGGTCCGGATGGTTCGTCGCGCCGATAAGGAGCACCTCGTCGCGGATCAGCGAGATGTCGTCGATCGACTTCAGAAGCGTGTTGACCGCCCGTTTGAGCGCGGCGTGTTCGTCCGACCGACGCGTCTTGGCGACCGAGTCGAACTCGTCGATAAAGAGGATACACGGCGAAAGCCGCTTTGCGACCTCGAAGGTCTTCTCGACGTTCTTGGCGGTCTCGCCGAGGTACTGGCTCGTGATCATCGACAGCTTCACTTCGACGAAGGGCAGCCCGAGTTCGTGTGCAAGCGCCCGTGAAATAGTCGTCTTACCGGTTCCCGGCGGTCCAACGAACAGGAGCTTTCCGATCTCCCGGAGACCAATGCTGGCGAGATACTCGCGGTGTTCGATCGCCTTGACGATCTTCTGTACTTCGCCTTCCTGATCGGCGGTCAACACGAGGTCGTGGAGCGTTGTCTCGATCTCCTCGGGGGCTCGAACGCTGACGAGATCGAGCATCTCGGCGTCCTCCTCCTCGTCGAAGTACTCCTCCAACAGCGCGTCGATCCAGACGCGGTCCGCGTGTATTGGGCGCGTGTTCTCCCGTGCCTCCTCGTGGGTGACTGACGTTTCGAGGTCATTGCGGTCCTCGATGGCTGCCGCCAGGGTCGGGTTCGTCTCCATGCGGTCCGTCTCCGCCCGCTCGTGGATCCACTCGATCGCCATCTCCGGTTGGGTAAGTGATATCTCTCCGGAGAAGTCAGTTCGCTGGGTAAACAGGAGGTCCGAGACCGCCTCCCAGGGACGCTCGACGCCCGTGGCGGTCCGAACGTTCTCGTCGGTCGCCTTGATCGGGCGTTCGATACCGCCCGGGCTGTCTTCGCCCGGACGATCACTCCAGAAGACCTCGCGGAATCGCGGCGGCAGATCGTTCTCCTCGAGGTCCCGGTCTTCCGTGTACAGGTGCGTCGTCAACACGAATTCGACCACGTCGAGGGCCGGGTCACTCATCCCGAACGAGTTGGAGTGGACGGCGTTTAAGCGCATCGAACCACGCCGACGCCGGGGCGCAGATTCGGCGATCGCTATCCCGAGAGGTCGCGTTTCGCTTGCCGTGCCCGTTCGGACGTCTCCGTGTCACCGTCGACGTTCGCGAGCGTCTCTATCGCCTCCATCGTTCGGATCGAGTCGTCGAGGAACGACCGGATGTCGCCGGTGTATGCGTAGACCATGTAGTCGTCGGTCATCACGTCGACGATCTCGTTTGGTCCGAGTCCCTCCGCGCGAAGTTCCAGGAGATACTGCGTAAACTTCCGTTCGGGACAGCCACAGTAGGGATTCTGATCGCAACTACAGCCGAGGAAATCCTCGGCGAAATCGAGTACTCGATCACGGGTCGCCGAGTCGAGATCGGCGATCCCATCGCCGGTGAAGACGAGATCGAGGGTCGCCCCGGAGAAGGCACCTCTCGGGACGTTCGCCTCCAGTTGTGAGGCGATCTGCCGGTGGTTCTTCAGGTAGATCTTGTCGGTGATGGCCACGGTTGATTGTGATAGGCGCCGATCGAGTAAAAGGGCCGTGGTGACCTTCCTTCGTGTGCGGAAACAGCACATGGTGCCACGGAGTCGTAACGTATATCCGTAACACCGGGATAGATATCACCGCGTGTCCGGGTTAGGGTAGTGGACTATCCTTCAGCCTTGTGGAGGCTGAGACGCGGGTTCAATTCTCGCACCCGGACCTCCAACCCTCCTCACAACGATGGGGTTCGACGATGGAGGCACTTCTACCGAGAGACAAGCCGAGTTCCCCGAGGTCGAGTGGGCCGGTTGCGCCGCTTCAATGCCACGGGTTTTCCGTGTGGCGCTCGTCGTTGACATATGGCGATAGCTACTGGCGATTCTGTTACGCTCGAGTACACGGGCCGACTGGACGACGAAGAGACAGTCTTTGATACCTCGCGGGCATCCGTCGCCGAAGAGGCGGGACTGGCTGACGCACAACCCGACAGGGAATACGACCCACTCACGGTCGAGGTCGGTGCAGAACAGGTCATCGAAGGAATGGATGACGGACTGGTCGGCTTGGAACCCGGAGAGACGACGACACTCACCATCCCGCCCGAGAAGGCGTACGGTGAGTGGACCGAAGAGCGCATCCAGGAGTTCGAGACTGAGGAACTTCGAGGCATGCTCGGCGGTCAGACTCCGGAGGAGGGCGCATACCTCGAGGCTCAGAATGGCCAACAGGGCGAAGTCATTCACGTCGACGAAGACGTCATTCGGGTGGACTTCAACCCCGAGCTCGCGGGAGAAACGCTGGTGTTCGATATCGAGATCGTCGACGTCAACTAAACTCGGCGAGGAGTGCCGTCGCTGGTGATTCTTGGATGAGGGGGTCGCATCGAGATGGCGAGTGACGAGAAGCCGATTCGGGGCATTCTGCGACCCATTCCGGTCTCGTTTCACGTCGGAGAAGTGTTCGATTAGCAGTGTCGCCCCGATCGACGATGGAGTGGCATCGTGAGGGGGATTCGAGCCGGAACTTCTGTTAGTCGACATAAATCCTGCCAGTAGGACTATATGTTCTCCACGCTAATTGGTAGCATATGGCTGATTCAGCATCGCAAATGCTCACTGACTGGTACAGAGAGCGGATCGGAACCCCCAGGACCGACGACGAGGTCCGCGGATATTGGCTGTTCGCTCTCGGCGTGATCCTCACGCTTTTGGGCGTGATCGTGTACACCTACAGCAACTCGGTCGACTCGGCGACGATGACGTACACGTATCGACAGTACGGAGTCGTACTCAGCGGAATCGGTGCCCCGCTCATCATGCTCGGATCCATCATTCGGTTCCCGATCCGGCGGACCGCGACGAGGATCGCGTCCGTCGGCGTGGTGTTGTGTGTGGTCGCCGTGGTGTGGTTCGTCGCGGTCTATCCCGACGGTTGGCAGCCGGGCGTCGGCCGGGTTGACGTGATGGGGTTCTATGCGCTCGGAGTCGTGCTCATCGGGGTGGCGGGAGCGATCGTTCCGATGGTCACCGATCCGATCTACGAGGAGCACGCGATGCTTCAGGAATCCGCCGACGCGACGTCCGCGGAACTGGAGGACACCCAAACGCGCGTTCGGGAACTCCAGGAGGAACTCACTGCAACCGAGGCGAATCTGGAAACACTACAGGCGAGTCAGGCGCGATTCGAACTCTATGAGGACGCGGCCGACGAGTGGCGCTGGCGACTCCGCCATCGAAACGGCAACGTCATCGCTGACTCCGGGCAAGGATACGCCTCCCGTCAGAAGTGTCACCAGGGCATGCACAGCGTCATGCGAAATGCCCTCGGTGCGGGTGTATTGCGGATCGAATCGGAGCGCGAAGCGGACACGGAACCGGAGCCGGAGGATGCCGACGATCCGGATCTCGCCGTTCCATCCGTGTCCGTCGAAAGCCAGGCGACCTTCGAACTGTATGCGGATTCGGCCGACGAGTGGCGCTGGCGACTCCGCCACGACAACGGGAACGTGATCGGGGATTCGGGTGAAGGATACGCCTCCCGCCCGAATGCGGTTCGAGCGATGAATCGCGTGCGATCTCATGTCGCCACTGCCGACTATCTGCAAATCGATCCTGCGGCCTTCGAGTTGTACCGGGATACGGCGGGCAAGTACCGCTGGAGACTGCTCCACGAGAACGGGTCCATCCTGGCCGATTCGGGGCAGGGGTACGCCTCCCGAGCGAAGGCGAGCCAGGGTGTCGAAAGCGTGCGTTCGAACATTGCCGATGCTGAAACGGAGGTGGTCGAGGAGTGAGCACAACCCGACCCCAAACCCTTCGAACGTCTCAAACGCCTCGAACACCTCCAACTCCTCGGCTCCTTCGAACACCTCCCTCGGCGAGAACAGTTATGTCACTCGACGTTGATTTTCCGGGTGAATCATGAGCGCAACCTTTGAGATCTACGAGGATGCGGCGGGCGAATGGCGCTGGCGGCTCGTTCACGACAACGGCAACATCATCGCTGACTCCGGTGAAGGATACGCCTCGAAAGGTGGCGTCGAGGACGCGATCGAACGTGCCCAGGAGTACGCTCCGGATGCGGACGTCCTCGATATCGGGGACGCTGCCTTCGAGATCTACGAGGATGCGGCGGGCGACTGGCGCTGGCGATTGCGCCATCGAAACGGCAATATTCTCGCCGACTCCGGACAGGGGTACACCTCGCGGTCGAACGCTCTCGACGCGGTCAACGGCGTCAAACGCAACGCGCCCGACGCCGACGAGACGGAGATGGAGGGGTAGTTTCCACGTCGGAACGGTCGACGACCCGCGCGCGTCGACCGCCGGTTCGGAGTCTTGAACCGTCTCCGGAATCGATCCCCGATGATGGATCGTTCAGCCGACCCGTCGGAGGATCCGCGGATCCTTCTTGCCGGAACCGCGGACTGGCTCGATGAGTTCGCGGAGACGGCCGAAACGCGCATCGATGCACAGACGCAGGTCGTCTCGACGGTTTCGGAGATACGTGCGGCTTGCGGGGACCGATCGATCGACTGCCTGCTCACGACGAACCGGCTCTCGAACGCGACCGGGATGGAACTGCTTCGAGCGATTCGCGCGGACGATTCGACGCTTCCCGTCGTTTTTGCTCCCGCGGATGGGTCCGAGGCGCTCGCGAGCGAGGCCGTCGCGGCGGGCATCTCCGAGTACGTTCCCATTTCGGATCCTCACGAGGATGCCTTTCAGGAGCTTCTGGATCGAGTCGAAGCGAGCGTCCATTCGGCCCGTTCCGCCCGGAAAATCCGGGATCGGGCCGAACAGTTCGACGCGATCTTCGAGGACGAACGGACCGCGACGTGGGTTCTCGATCCGGACGGGACGCTTCTCCGAGCGAATCGAACCGCCCGCGAACTGGCCGCTTCGGACGAGACCGACGTCTCTCCAGGACGGCCGTTCCGATCGCTTCCCCCGTGGTCACACGACGAGCAGCTTCGCTCGGACGTCCGGCGTATCGTCGAGCGCGCACGGGATGGTAGTTTCGCTACTGCGGTCCTTACGGGCGTCCCCGGTGGGGACGATACGCACGTGGTTGAACTCTCGGCACGGCCCGTCGAGACCGACCACGGAACGACCGCCTCGATCCTCATCGAGGGGGTCGACGTCACCGAGCGCGTCGAACTCGAACGGGATCTCCGTCGCTCCGAGCGGCTCCACAGGGTCACACTCAACAACATGACCGATACCGTCCTCATCACCGATGAGGCCGGCGAGTACACGTACGTCTGTCCGAACGTCCACTTCATCTTCGGGTACACCGCCGCGGAGATCCGGGAGCTCGGAACGATCGACGAACTCCTCGGCGAGGATCTCTTCGACCGCGAAGAGCTCGCCGAGACGGGCATGTTGAAGAACATCGAGTGTACCGCGACGGACAGGGCGGGACGTGAACACACCCTCCTGGTCAACGTTCGGGAGGTGTCGATTCAGGGCGGGACGCTGTTGTACAGCTGTCGTGACGTGACCAAACGCAAACAGCGCGAGGAGGCGCTTGCGACGCTTCAGGGGACGGCTCGTGAGTTCCTGTATGCGGAGTCCCATCCGGAGATCGCGACCCACGTCGTCGACGACGTTCCGGCAGTTCTCGATCTCGATGCGAGCGCTGTTTATCTGTTCGGTCGGGACGACAACCGGCTTCGGCCGGTAGCCGTCTCCCCCGGAATGGAACGGGTAACCGGTACCCTTCCGGAGATACCCGTCGATGCCGATGGTCCCGTCACACACAGCTTCCTCGAGGACGAATCGCTCTTTTTCGAGGACGTTCACGCCGCCGACATCGCCACCGACCCGACGACGGAGCTGGGAAGTGCTGCCTACATCCCGCTTGGCGACCACGGCGTCTTCGTCGTCGGGTCGACTGACGTCAATTCCTTCGACGACGCTCGTCGGGAACTCGCCGATCTGCTCGCTGCGACCGCCGAGGCGGCCCTCGATCGCGTGAGTCGGGAGAGTCAGCTTCGCGAGCAGGACCGCTCCCTCCAGCGGCGAAACGAGGATCTCCGGGCAGTAAATCGGATCAACGAGACGATCCGAAGCATCGATCGGGCGCTCGTACAGGCCGAAACTCGGGAGGAGATCGATCATACGGTTTGTGAGTTGCTCACCGCCGAGGATCGCTTCCGATTCGCCTGGATCGGCGACGTCGATCCGGCCACGGAGACGGTCGTTCCACGTGCGTGGGCCGGCCATGAGCGCGGGTATCTCGACGATCGACGGATCGACGTCCGCGTCGACGACACCGAACCGGCCGGCCGAACCGCGGCGACGCGGGAAGTGACGACCGTCGCGAACGTGGCGGAGCGCCTTCGCGAGGAGGAGTGGCGTACGGGCGCGCTCGCGTGTGATTTCCTCTCGGTGGTGAGCGTCCCGCTGGTCTACAATGACGTCTCCTACGGCGTCTTGACCGTCTACGCCGACGCGCGCAACGCTTTCGATGAAACCTCCCGTGAGGTGCTTGCGGAACTCGCCGAGACGATCGCCTCCGCTACGAGCGCGATCGAACGGCGGAACGCCCTCGTCACGTCCTCTGTAGTCCGTCTCGAATTCGAACTGACGGACTCGACGTTCGTGCTCTCCCGACTCGCCGAGGAGTCTTCGTGTACGATAGCCTACCACGGCGGCGTTCAACAGACTGCGGAGGGGAGCGACGTCTTCATCACGGTCGAGGATGTCCCCGTCGATCGGGTTGAGACGGCCGCGATGGATCTACTCGCAGTCGAGTCCGTCGACCGAATAACCGTCGACGGCGTCGGTGGTGTTCTCCGGCTTCGGCTTTCTCGACCATTTCCGGCGCTCGAACTCGCGGATCACGGCGCCGTCCTGCATGCGGTGTCGGCGACGCCGGAATCGACCACGATATCCATCGAGATCGCGGGGAACGCCGACGTACGACACGTCTCCGATCTCGTCGCTGACCTCTTTGGCGAGAGTACACTCCGGTCGAAACGGACGATCGATCGATCTCCTGGGCACCTCCGATCCCGGGTATTCGACCGGTTGACCGACCGCCAACTCGAGGTCGTTCGGACGGCCTACTATAGCGGATTCTTCGAATCGCCGCGTGAAAACACCGGGGAGGACGTCGCCGAGATGCTCGACATATCCGCGACCGCGTTCTACCGGCACGTTCGCGCCGCCGATCGAACGTTGTTCGGGGTTCTCTTCGATGAGATCGATCCCACGCTCGTGTCGCGATCGTAAGGTGATTCAAGCGCAGTTGTAACGCGGGCGGCGACGAATCGCCCCAATGTTCACTATTCAACCCCCAAATCCCGATGGGGTTGAAAGAGTAACCACCTGGTATTTCCTTATACACTTTGTATCCCTTGGTAGATCGTCACCGCCGCGGCAACGGGGTGGCGACTACCAGCCCATGATCGACGTTGATCACCACGACGAGCAGGATCGAACCTACGAGTGCTTCGAGTGTGGCGAGGTGGTCGTCGCCGAGGAACCACCCTCGAACTGTCCGAATTGTGGCGGATCGCTTCGCAACCGACGCATTCCCATGGAATAATTAGCGGTTCGGCTCCACCTTTGCTGCTCGGCTGCCAAGCGACCGTTGAACGACCGCATCCGGCGGTCCGCTCGATTGAATGACGTTGAACGCCGTCATCAGGTCGGTTCGTGAGATCAGTCCCACGAGCTCATCCGACTCATCGATTACCGGCAGTCGACCGATGTCGTTTCGCTGCATCTCTTGCATCGCTTCCATTGCGTCCGTGTCCGGGGTTACTGTCACGAGATCGCGTTCCATCACGTCCTCGACGAGGTAGGCGTCGCGTTCGACCTCCTCGATCCCGCGAGCGTCCGAGAGCGTCACCATTCCCACGAGCGACCCGTTCTGTATCACGGGATAGCCCGTGTGTCGCTCGTGGAACATCCGATCGATGAGTTCCGCGATCGTCGTATCCTTCGTGACGACCTCGAGTTCCGAACGCGGCGTCATCACGTCCGCGACCGTAACGTCCTGGAAGGCGGCCGCGAGCGTGGTCTGTTGGGCCTCCCCGGAGGCCGCGATGTAGATGAAAAGCGCCAGGAAGATGAGAAACCAGTTCGCGAACAGTCCCACGACCGCGAGCATGAACGCGAACACCTTGCCGATCGAAGCGGCTCGCTGGGTCGCAGTGGCGTGCGGCATGTTTCGTGCCAGGAGCGCACGCAGCACCCGGCCGCCGTCCATCGGGAACGCCGGAAGCATGTTGAACACTGCGAGTATGATGTTTAACAGGGCGAGATAGCCGAACACGAACCGGACGGCTGAGACGCCACCCGCGATCCCGAATGCGCCCTGTGTTAGCCCTCCCGTCGCCACCACGACGAGATAACAGCTGGCGCCGACGATCACGGAGACGATCGGTCCCGCGATCGCGATCCAGAATTCGTGTCGCCAGTCCTCCGGGATCTCCGTGAAGTTGGCGAGGCCGCCGAGCAGCCAGAGCGTGATCGAATCGATCTCGTAGCCGTACCGCATCGCTACGAGCGAGTGACCGAACTCGTGCAGGAGTACGCCCACGAACAGGCCAATGGCGGACGCAAATCCGAGGATCCACGGTAGATATCCACCTTCCAGTTGCGTTGCGTCGATCGTCGCGGGTAGCGCTTCGCCTATCACTTCGGCGATCACGGCGACGTCTCGCCCGATCAGGAAGGCGAAAAGCGGTAGAATCAACAGAAACGTCCAATTGAGTCGGATCGGTATTCCGAACGCACTCCCGATCTTGATCCCTCGCATACGCCATTGTTCGACGCCATCACTTAAAAGCATGGAGGCCACACCGATCCGCATGAGCGATCGATCCCCCACGATCAAACGCGCCGACGAGATCGACTACGAGATCGTCGAGGCTGCCGATGGCCTCGGCCGAGGCGTCTTGATCGACGAAACCGACGGTGCGCCGAACTTCGCGATGCGCCGATTCATTCTCGAACCGGATGCGACGGTCCCCCTCCACACCAACGCGGTTGAGCACGTCCAGTACGTGCTGGCCGGCGAGTACACGGTCACGATCGACGGAGAGGACCGACCCGTCTCCCACGGCGACTCGCTTTTCATTCCTGCGGGGACCGAACACGCCTACCACAACGACGGCCCCGAACGCGGCGCGTTCATCTGCGTCGTTCCCCACGGCGACGACGAGATCCAACTCGTCGAGTGAGCGGCCGCTCCTCCCGGTCGAACGGCTTCACGGAGTCGAAGAGATAGAACGGTCGGACGGTCGAACGATCGGATGGTGGAACGATCGGACGGCCGACCGATCACGTATCCGATCGAGCCAAACCCGCAGTCCGGGCGGATCGCCCCGAATCAGTCGTCTGCAGGGGCCGCGCCGCTACCGGATTGGTGCTGCCGTTTGGTCCACGAGAGCTTGCCGCCGGCCGCGAGGATCTCGAGTTCGCGGTCGGAGGCATCAAGCGTCGCGGTGAACTCCCAGTCGTCGTTCACGCGGGCGGTGAACTCTTCCTGGCCGTCGCGCACCGCGGCGTCAACGTCATCGAGGATCTCGATATTGTCACCCTGGTCGATCCGCTCGTAGGTTTCCGCGTCGATCTCGAGCGGGACGATCCCGAAGTTGAACAGGTTCGCCTTGTGGATGCGCGCGAAGCTCTGTGCGAAGACGGTCTCGATGCCGAGATACATCGGGCAAAGCGCCGCGTGCTCGCGCGAGGAGCCCTGTCCGTAGTTTTCGCCGGCCACGAGGACGCCCTCTCCGGCTTCCTTCGCCCGGGTCGCGAACGTCTCGTCGACGCGCGAGAGAGTGAACTCCGAGAGCTTCTCGATGTTCGAGCGGAACTTCAGGATGTCCGCCGTCGCGGGGATGATGTGGTCGGTCGTGATGTTGTCCTCCATCTTGAGCAGTGCCTCGCCGCTGATGTCGGAGTCGATTCCCTCGCGGATGGGGACGTCGCCGATGTTCGGGCCCTTGATGAGTTCGTCGTCGATCGCCTCCTCGGGGTTGATGATGTCGGGGTCGTCTTTACCCATTCCCTCGGAGTAGCTGTCGCCCATCTCGAGACCGGGGGCCTCCATGTCGCCGAGATCGGCGGCCAGATCGCGCGGGTCGACGATCTCGCCGGCTATCGCGGCCGCGGTCGCGACCTCGGGCGAACAGAGGTATACCGAGTCGTCCTCGATACCCGAGCGGCCCTCGAAGTTGCGGTTGAAGGTGCGAAGCGAGACGGAATCGGAGGCGGGAACGTGGCCGATACCGATACAGGCGCCACAGGTCGACTCCGAGAAGTTTACACCGGCGGCCATCAGTTCGGCCGTCCATCCCTCACGGGCCAACATCTCGGAGGCCTGCTTGGATCCGGGTGCGACGATCATCTCGGTGTGTTTGGCGACTTCGCGGTCCTCCAGCATCTTGGCGCTGGGGAGGATGTCCTCGTAGGCGCCGTTCGTACAGGAGCCGATGATGACCTGCTCGACTTCGGTGCCGGCGACTTCGTCGACGGGCACGACCTTGTCGGGCATGGACGGACACGCGATGAGGGGCTCGAGTTCGTCGAGGTTGACGGTGATCTCCTCGGCGTACTCGGCGTCCTCGTCGGGCTGGAGATCGACGTACTCGTCCTCGCGACCCTGACGGGCGAGCCAGTCTCGCGTCTCCTCGTCGGTTGGGAAGATCGATGAGGTCGCGCCGAGTTCGGTGCCGAGGTTCGTGATCGTCGTTCGCTCGGGGATCGTGAGCGACTCGACGCCCGGACCGGTGTACTCGAAGATCTTGCCCACGCCGCCCTTGACGGTCAACTCGCCGAGCAGGTGGAGCGCGATGTCCTTCGCCGTCGCCCACTCGGGCAGTTCGCCCTCGAGGTGGACGTTGACGATCTCGGGCATCTCGACGTAGTAGGGGCCGCCGCCCATCGCGACGGCGATATCGAGCCCGCCGGCGCCGATCGCCAACTGCCCGAGCCCGCCGGGGGTCGGGGTGTGGGAGTCCGATCCCAGCAGCGTCTTGCCGGGCGCCGCGAAGTTCTCCTTGTGGACCTGGTGACAGATACCGTTCCCGGGCCGGGAGAAGTACGCGCCGTAGGTTCCTGCCGCGGAACGCAGGAAGCGGTGGTCATCGGTGTTCTTAAAGTCGAACTGATAGGTCTGGTGGTCACAGTACTGGGCGGCCAGTTCCGTCTGGACCTCCTCCATCTCCAGCGCCTCGAACTGGAGCCAGACCATCGTTCCCGTCGTATCCTGGGTAAGAACCTGGTCGATCTCGATGCCGATCTCCTCGCCGGGCGTTAGCTCCCCGTCGACGAGATGATCATCGAGGATCTTCTCTGCAATCGTTTGTCCCATATCACCAAAAACACGACTCGCCTCGGATATAAATCCCGCGAGTCTTTTTTCAACAGTATCCGTGTCGGACCGGCGTCTATCGGCAACTTTGATGGGAAATCGACCGTGTTGACAGTTCCCACGCCCGGATACGGGCGCTCTCGATTATGGTCCATCGACGCATCACTCGCCGACGCAGGACTCGTCGACGCGCCACGTCGCTCCCCGATCGGGTCCATACGATTTATCAGCGAACAAGACGAATTTTGAGGCTTAACCCCGTGGTTTATTCACCGGACGGATCCGATCAGTCCGTATGTTCGAATCCGGGGCGTACGTCGCACGGCAACTCGAGGCGGCCGGTGCCGACCTCGATGCGGAGCAGGTACAGCCGAACGGGGTCGATCTGACCGTCGGCGCGATCTACGAACAGACCGACCCGGGGCGGATCGGACGCGACGGGAAGACGATCGGCAAGCGGGAACCGGTTCCGGGAGAGGTCCGGTTTCGCCTCCAACCCGGTTACTACGTCGTCGAATACGGCGACCCGGTCCGGATTCCCGAGGAACACGTCGGATTCGTCTATCCACGCTCGTCGTTGCTTCGAAACTCCTGTATGCTCAATACGGCCGTCTGGGACGCCGGCTACGAGGGTGTCGGTGAGGGGCTCCTCCAGGTCGGCCATCCGATCACGATCGAACGCGACGCGCGGATCGCCCAACTCGTTCTCACCGAGGCCCGCCACGAAGGGACCTACGACGGTGATTACCAGGGTGAGGGACTGTAGGGCCATCCGCACGACACGGCGTCTCGTGGCGTTGTCACTGCACCTTGTCGGTCGCCGAAAAAGCGGGCCGGGAGGGATTCGAACCGAATGGTGACGTGCTCGCTCACTGCGTTCGCTGCGCGCGACTCCCTGGGTTCGAATCTCTCATCGCGCTGTCACTACACCTTGTCGGTCGCCGAAAAAGCGGGCCGGGAGGGATTCGAACCGAATGGTGACGTGCTCGCTCACTGCGTTCGCTGCGCGCGACTCCCTGGGTTCGAATCTCTTATCGCGCTGTCACTACACCTTGTCGGTCGCCGAAAAAGCGGGCCGGGAGGGATTCGAACCACGAGGACATCGCTCCGCTCGTCCTCTGGGCCGCGAATCCTCCCTCCTCGTCCGGCTCACTTCGTTCGCAAGAACACGGGCCGGGAGGGATTCGAACCCCCGACCGTCCGGTTAAAAGCCGGACGCTCTCCCTAACTGAGCTACCGGCCCGCGATGATTCCTAACGCCAGGGCACGCATAAGCGTTTACAAAGTCGCCGGCCGGCGACCGATGTTCTCGATCGCACCCGGTTTGCGGAACGCTCCGTGGGACCCCTCCTTGACTCGGACGCGACGTTTTAAGTTGGACGGTGCCTCCGTGTCAGTATGCTCGATGAGTTGCTCGGCCGGGCCGAACTGAAAGCGCGGATCGAGGAGCTGGAGGAGAAGAACCACCATCTCGAGCGGCAACTGGAGGCTGAACAGGGACGGCGAGCGGAGGCAGTCGCCGACAAACAGGACGCCGAGGAGCGTGTCAACCAGCTTGAAGACCGGATCACGGAACTCGAGGACCGGGTCGAACGGGCGACCGGCGAGGAGACGACCCGTGACTTTCGACGCGTGAGCGACGCCCGCGGCGCGCGAACCCGCGACCTGCTCGGGTGGCTGACGGCGATCGAAACCGGGGACGAAGGTGCTCTCACCGCCACGATTCCGAACGGGGATTCGGTTCCGGAGGCCGTCGCGGACCACTTCGGTGAGAACGTCCCGCTCGTCCGCCGGGCTGCTCCGGCGATCGTTCTCGCGGACGATAGCGGAATCGTCAGCGCCGCCTTGCGTCCCCCGATCGAGCCCGAGGAGGCGTCCGCTCGGTGGGACGACGCCTTCGACCTGCCGTTGGACCAGTTCCTCCCGACCGGGCGGCTCGGATTCGCGCTCGTTCGATCGGACGTCTTCGCGGTCGGGGTCTACGCGGACGTGTCGAGTGACGACGACGCGGCGGCGATCGAACGCGTCTCCTTCGAGGGATTCGAAAGCGACGTGAAGGGGGCTCATTCGAAGGGCGGATTCTCACAGGCGCGCTTTGAACGTCGTCGCGACGAGCAGATCGCAGAGCACGTCGATGCAGTCCAAGAGACCCTCGCCCCCATCGCTGAGAACGTCGATCGCCTCGTCGTCGTCGGCGAGCGGACCGTCCTCGGCGAAGTTCGTGATCTCGCGGACGTGACAGACGTCTCCGATTCGACTGGCGCTCCCGAGGCGGCCCTTGCCGACGCGTTCGATGACTTCTGGACGACGCGCGTGTACGCCCTCTGATCGTGATGTGGTCGTCCGTGAGGCGGCCTTTCCTCGCCAGGAGTACGGAGGGGCAACGAAGGCGGATGGACATGTGGTCGATCCGGACGATAACTCCTAAGTTCTGCTCCCCCGCTTCTTCGGTATGAACGTCGACATCGGCAACGCGCTCGGAACGACGCCGGGCGTGACGACGAAGATCCTCGATCGGCTTGACGATCGTGTCGCGGACGCACACGAGACGATAACCGATGGCATGGCGACCGACGAGTTCGGCTATGCGGCGCTGAACCTTCCCGAGACCGCGGATCCGGACGCGATCCGGTCCGCGATCGCCCGGTATGACGATCCGGAGGCGGTTCTCACGGTCGGGATCGGCGGCAGCGCCCTCGGAGCCGCAACGCTCGCGAATGCGCTCGAATCGGAGGTCGATGCGTACTTTCTCGACAACGTCGATCCCGACGACACGAAGCGGTTACTCGCCGATCTACCGCTCTCGGAGACCGTTCTCAACGTGGTTTCGAAGTCCGGGACGACCGCGGAGACCCTCGCGAACTTCCTCGTCGTTCGGGAGGCGATGGACCGGGCCGGCGTCGACTGGACCGACCGGACCTTCGTCACGACCGGTCCCGAGGGGAACCTCCGTCAACTCGCCGACCGACATGATCTGCCCGCGCTGGACGTGCCGGCTGGCGTTCCGGGACGATTCTCGGTGCTCTCGACGGTCGGGCTCGCCATTGCCGCGCTCCAGGGCCACGATATCGAGGCGATCCTGCGCGGCGGTGCAGACGGACGGGAGAGCCTTGCCGGATCGCTGTATGAGTCGCCAGCGTACGCACACGGGGGGATCTCGTACGCGCTCGCCGAACGCGGTGCGTCCACGAACGCGATGATGCCGTACGCGGAGTCGCTTGAGACCTTCGCCGAGTGGTTCGCCCAGTTGTGGGCCGAAAGCCTCGGCAAGGACGGGGTGGGCCAAACGCCCGTCCGCGCGCTTGGTGCGACCGATCAGCACTCCCAGTTGCAACTCTACCGGGCGGGTCCCCGGGAGAAATTCGTGACGCTCGTTCGTCCGCGCGAGCGCGCCGACGTTGGAATTCCGGAAACGGACTTGGAAGGGCTCGCGTATCTCGGCGGGTCATCGCTCGGTGAGTTGCTCGACGCCGAGTTCGAGGCGACCGAGGCGAGCCTGGCGGCCGCCGACCGGCCCAACGTCCGGATCGAGATCGACCGCGTCGATGAGCGTTCACTCGGTGAACTCCTGTACGGTATGGAGGCCGCCTGCGTTCTTTACGGCGAACTCGCGAACGTGGAGACGTTCACTCAGCCCGCCGTCGAGTGGGGGAAAAAGGCCGCACGTGGGCTGTTGGGCGGCGGCGAGTTCGAGGAGGCCGATGCCGTCTCCGACAAACGGACCCTCGTCGTCTCCGCCGACCACTGACCGACCACGATCGGCCGTTTCGGTGCGCCTTTAGGATCCCTTCGCGTACGCCCTTCCAATGGAACGGGGGTCGAGCGCCGACGAGGACGCGGGGTACGCGAAACACGTACGGGCCATCGGACAGGGGGCGTTGGTCGTCATCGGCGCACTCCTCGTCGCAAGCGCGGTCACCCAACCGTTCACGCGGGTCCTCGTCGACGCCGGTGCGGTCGCCGCCGGATCGCCGATGGAGACGGTCGTTCGAACCGTCCTCCAGTTCGTCGGCTTTCTGATGGCGGTCGGTGGATATATCGTGATCACCGACGACCGATCGTTGATCGATATCGACCGCCTCGACGGGCGGGACGCGGCCACGATCGTCGCTGGGACCGTGATCCTACTTGCGTTGCAGTTCTCGGCACTGTTCGTGTTCGGACTTCTCGGCATCTCGACGGGTGAGAATCAGGCACTGCTTCCGGGGCGCGCCGATCCCACGTACTTTCTGTATATGATCGTCGTCTCGATCGTCTTCGTCGGGCCCGGTGAGGAGCTGTTGTTCCGCGGAACCGTTCAGGGACTGTTCCGGCGCGCCTGGGGTATGTGGCCGTCGATCCTGCTCGCAAGCGCGATCTTCGGATTGATCCACGTTCCCGCCGTGGTCGGTGCACCCGGCGAGGCTCTCATGTACGCCGTCGTGGCGACCGGCCTCGGGTGCGTGCTCGGCTACCTCTATGAACGGACCGAAAACGTGATCGTTCCGTGTCTGATCCACGGATTCTACAACGGTGCCATCTACGCGATCCAGTACGTCGAGCAGGTGTTTTGATCGTCGTTTTCGATTCCGTCATCCGTCGACATCCGGCCACCGGATGTCGTCGTACGAGCGGAGCCGATCGGTATCGAACTGCTCTTCGAATTTTTCGCGAATGGACGCCTTTTCGCCGGCGTCGATCCGGGCAAGCTCGTCGGCCTTGGCGACCGCCGCGGGTGGGCCGCGTTCGGCCGCCACCTCCGAGAGGATCTGCGTCGTGAGTGCCCGGCGTGTGTCCGGATCCCGAGTGAACGCGTAGGGCGCCTCCAGTTTGTAGCTCACGTCGGTTCGTGGATCGTAGATCACGAGGAACGTGGGTTCATAGAGGGCCGGATCGAGACGTCTTTCGACTCCGAGTGCGTCGCCGTCGGCCGCGAGGTGGCGATCGGTCCCCCCGCGAGCGTGGAACCACGTCGTGGCGGTGAGTTCGGCTGTTTGGCGGCCCTCGTGGGGCGGCGTTCCGCCGCCATCCCCGGAACGTTCGAGCAGTCGCGTGAACAATGCGGCGTCGTCGGGCCAGGGAGCCTCGATCCCGTTGCTCGTGAGCGTCCGCGTGATCGCCCGTCCCGAGGGATTCTTGACGAAGCCGACGAGCGGAACGCCGGCTTCGTGAAACTCCTCGACCAACCGAACGTAGTTCTCGATGACGGCGTGGGGCTTTGCCTCGCGGGCCAGATCGCCCAGTTCCGGACCTCGATCGACCCACGTGAACAGCTCCTTTGGGTAGATCGGGCCATCGAGTACGAGCAAGTCCGTCACCGCGTTGGCGTGATCGAGCGCGTGTTTGCTCTCCGCGAGGTACAACGCGAGTGCGTGGACGACACCCTCCGCGTATCGGCTCACCCGCGGTGCGTGTAGCACACGCTGTTGGGTGTACCCTTCGTCGCGTCGGCCCCAGTCGGTGTCGTGGTCGACTGTCGTGTCGGCGGTATGGACCGTGGCGACGATCGTCCGGGAGCGATGAAGATCGAGATCGGTTGGCTCGACGGCCATCGCGGCGTGGGCGACGTCCACGACGAGACCGTTTTTGAACGTCGTCGGGTTGATCGTCCCCGAATCGAGCCCGTGGGTCGTCTCGAAGGGGCGCTCTACAAGCGCGATCTCGTCGATCGTAACGCGCCGTCTCGCGTGCTCGTCGACCGGCTCAAGGATCACCCGTCCCTCGCGGCGAAGTTCCGGGAGCCACTCCGACCACACACGCTCGGCGAGGTCGTCGTGATCCGCCGTCTCGACCGTTCCGGCGATGGTGGAGGCGAGCCGCGCGATGTTGTCCACGTGGATCGGATCGAGCGTCACGACTACCCAGGGGACGCGACCATCCAAAAATGGGTCGGTCGGAGAGGGATCGGTCGCGTTCGATTTCCGCGAGCGCACGTCGTCATGTCACGGCCTGTCAGATGCTGCGTCGACCGAAACGTGCTAAACCATCCGGGACGTTTCGGGGCGTGTATGTATCCGCTCGACCCCGCGGAGGTGATCGGCGCATGACACGCGAACTGACCGAGATCACCGTCGTCGGAGGAGACAAGACGGGACTCATCGCGCGGGTTACCACCGTGCTGTTCGAGCGGGGAATCAACATCGAGGACCTCGATCAGGCCGTTCGTGACGGCCTCTTCCGAATGACGATGCGGGTCGACGCCAGCGAGATGGAGACCTCGAGCGATGAACTCCGTCGCACGCTCGGGGATCTCGGTCGAGATCTCGGCGTCGACATCCAGGTTCGCTTCCCGAGTGACCGAACCGCCCGACGGATCGCCCTTCTCGTCACGAAGGAAACCCATGCACCCGAGACGCTACTCGAGGCGGAAGCCAACGGCGAGTTGACCGAGGGCGAAGACGACGAGGCGGAGATCCCGGTCGTCGTCGGCAATCGTGGCGATCTTCGGGGGCTGGCCGAACGCTACGACAAGCCCTTCTACGACGTTGGCGACGGGAACGGCTCGCCCGACGAGGACCGGCTACTCGACCTACTTGCCGAGTACGACGTCGATCTGGTTGCGTTGGCCCGCTACATGCGGATCCTCTCACCGGAGGTCGTCTTCCGGTATGAGGGCCGGATCGTCAACGTTCATCCCTCGCTTTTGCCTGCCTTCCCCGGCGCACAGGCGTACCGTCAGGCCAAGGAGGCCGGCGTCCGGATCGCCGGGGTTACGGCCCACTACGTGACGACCGATCTCGATCAGGGTCCGATCATCGCCCAACGCGCCTTTGACGTTCCCGACGGCGCGAGCGTGGGCGAGATCCGTCGACGCGGCCAGCCGCTGGAAGCGGACGTCCTGCTTGAGGCAGTCCGTCTACACCTGGCTGACGAGGTCGCCGTCCACAAGGGTCGCGTACACCTTCGATCCGGAACCGCCCTCGATTCCGACACCTCGAGCGATGGAGAGAGCGGTCCGGACTCGTCGTCGCTCGACCCGCAGCTCGGCTTACCCGATGTGGCCGGCAAGGCGAACCCCGATGCCCCGATCGACGGCGAGCCGGTTTCACGACCGGTCCGGAGCGACGACTGATACCAAGGAGTGGCGCATGCTCTGACGTTAGAGATCGCGAACCGCGTCGACGGCTTCCTCGATCGAGGGGGAATCGAACAGGTCGGTTCCGGTATAGGCGTTTGCTCCCGCCGCGTACATTCCCGAGACAGCCTCGATCACGCCGGTTGGGAGCGGATCGGGATCGACGGCGCAGATGGTTCGCCAATCGGCGACCTCGCGATCCGCGACCTCGGCTTTCGCGACCGAGACCGCCTCGACCCACTCGGGGTCGTTGCGTTTGTACCATTGTCTTATGACCTCCTTTGAGACCTCCTGGCCATCGTAGGCGAATCGGTTCTCGTCGAAGGTTCCAACGACGTCGGCGACGCGAAGCTCGCCGTCAAAGTAGAGACATTCGATCTTGCCGTCCTCGTGGGTGAATCCGGTCGCTTCGGCTCGCTCCGTCACCACGCGATTCACCTTGCGTGCGAGTGTCTCGAGATCGTCGATTTCGGCTGTCCCGGCGATTCGGTCAGCCTCCTCGCGGGTGAGATAGAGGTCCTGTTCCTCGTATTTCGTCGAGAACTCGACGATCGGCTCCGGCAGTTCGACGACGTCCTCGGGCCACTCGTCCGCGGAGAGTCCTACCGCTGCGGGGTCCTTCCTCTTACGCAGGCTGGAACCGATCGGAACCGTGTTCCGAAAGACGACCTCGAGGGGAACGAGGTAGTTCTCGCCGGCGCGGTCGTGGTAGGTCCCGTAGTCGTACCCATCGCCGTCACCCAGATACGGGAGATCGGGGACCTGTGTCAACTCGATCGCCATCTCGACCGGCGGCTCGGAGACGTCCTCAAGGTCGACGACCGCCCCCTCCGTCGTCTGGTCCTCCGCTGATTCGGCGGCGGGATCGACCACGCCGCGGTAGTGGGTCGGCACTCCCTCCGCCTCGAGCTGCTCGAAGTTGAACGCGCCCATCGTACAGAGGCTCGCGCCCTTTTTCGGGATCGGATCGGGCATTCGCCCCCAGTCGAACACGGAGTAGGCGTCGGTGAAGACGAATTGCCCGCGACCGAGGCGTTCGTCGGCCGCCGCCTCGAGGACGCGGAACTCCTTGACACTCGTCATACTTGAGAACGCGGGACGCCCGCCAAAGAATCTTTCAGTTGTGCGTCCTCATCGGCGGCGTTCGGCCGATCGATCGGGTACCCTGATTACGCTTCGGGCTGAACGGGGCATATGAGCGTGGAACGGACCGTCGAACTCGAGGGGCACATCATCGACTCCGGACGGATGCAGGCGTGTTTCACCGCCGTGATGGATCTCGGCGGCTCCTTCGAGGTCGAGGCGTTCGAGGTCGGCAAACACGAGACGGACGAGTCCTACTGCCGGTTGCGCGTCACCGCCGATGACGACGTGACGCTTCGCGAAATCCTCCATGAACTCCACCAGAACGGCGCCGTTCTCGAGGATCCACCAAACGTCACGCTGGAGCCCGCCCCTGCCGACAGGGTCGTTCCCTCGGGATTCTATTCGACGACCAACCACCCGACCGAGATCCGATACGGCGACGAATGGATCCCGGTCGAACATATCGAGATGGACTGCGCGCTCGTCGTGGAACCCCACGGCGATGCGGACGGTGGTCCTCGTGCGTACACGAAGGTGCTCAATGCCATCGAGGCGGGCGATCTGGTCGCGACCGACGAGTCGGGAATCCGGGTCAACCCACCCGAGCGTCCCCGCGGACCGGAGGGCCCCTTCGGATTCATGCAGGGGGGTATCTCTCCGGAACGCCCCTCGGAGTCGACGATCCGTCAGGTCGCGGACGAACTGGTTGCCACGGCGGAGGCGGGCGGGAAAATCGTCGTCGTCGTCGGACCTGCGGTCATCCACTCGGGTGCGGGCGAGGCTCTCGCTCGCCTCGTTCGGGAAGGATACGTCGACGCGATCTCGGCCGGAAACGGCTTCGCGACCCACGATCTGGAGCGATCGATCTATGGAACCTCCCTCGGGATGGACGTCGACACTCTCGAGCATCCGCGAAAGGGACACAAACACCATATCTGGACGATCTCGGAGATAATCCGGGTCGGCGGGATCGAGAAGGCCGTCGAGACCGGCGTGATCACGGAGGGCGTGATGTACGAGTGCGTCAAACACGACGTGCCGTTCGTACTTGCCGGTTCCATCCGCGACGACGGTCCCCTTCCGGACACGATCACGGATGCCGTGGAGGCACAGAACGCGATCCGAGAACAGGCCCGGGACGCCGATCTCGTCTTGATGCTCGCGACGCTACTTCACTCCGTGGCAGTCGGGAACTGTCTGCCGTCGACGACCAAGACGGTCTGTGTCGATATCAACCCTGCAACGGTCACCCAGCTTCTCGATCGAGGGTCCGCACAGGCAGTCGGGATGGTGACCGACATCGGCACCTTCGTGCCGACACTGGCCGACTTCGTACTCGGTGATCGTTCCGAATAGATGGCGGCGGCTATTCCGGATCCACCTCGTCCCTATTTTCCGTCCTTCAATTTCGCACTCCCTCTCTCCGCTCCGTTCCACCCAACTCCCTTCCACTTCCTGATTTCGTCCGCCTCGATCCTCCTCCAGTCCGACGGTTTATCACCGATACCGCCACACTCCGCCGCGTGATCTAGCCCGATTTCCGCGGCGGTTCAGGCGGGCGTCCGGCACGCCGCCGCGGGAGGGATGCGTGTGCCGGCTGTTCGCCAGCGTTGCACCCGGATACGCTTGCGTTTCGGATTCCGATCTTCGCTCCGACTCTCGCTTCGCTCCGGCGATCGTCGTGGTCTCCGCTCTCACTGACCGACATCGAGCCGGATCGGGTTCCGACTTTCGCGGATCGAGACTCTCACGTCCGTTCCGATCTCGAAGTGCCTATCGGGACAGACGAGCTTAACGCCGAGTGACGACCCTCGCGCCACGAAAAGCGACATTCCGGTGATTCGCTCGCCGTTCGCAAGGACGTCGACGTCCGTCCAGGAGACGTTTCGTCCGGAGGCGGTTCCGATCCGTCGCCCGAGAAGCGACAGATCCTGACCGACATCGCCGTCACTACGCGACGATCCGTCACGAACGTCCCTCGAGAGCGCTCCGCCACCGGCGTAATGTGTGAGGCCGCCGTCGATCGGCATTCCCTCGTCACTCGCGACCGCGGCGTATTCCCGATCCGGAACTGACTCCGCTGGCGCGTCCAACAGCGCGTGAGCGGGCCCCGTCTCGATGACTGTTCCGCGTCCGTTCCACGGAACTGGCTCGACGTCGATGTCGGCAGCCACGCGTATCGATCCGCTCGCCCGAAATGGGTTGGCCTCCCGTTCGCGGAATTCGAGATGGACGTGGTCGTCAACCCAGCGTCCGAAAAAACCCGATCGAACCGTCGATCCCAGAGGATCGCCGACGGAGATTCGATCGCCGGAGCGAACCGCGGGATCGACGTGGAGTATCCTGGCGGTCAGCGGTCGATCGACGCCGGCGGCCCCGCTCCAACCGGCATCCACATCGACCACGATCACGTGATCGTGATCGCTAGCGTATTGGCGATCCGGACAGCCGACGGTTCGCGTCTCGCGTACGACGCCGTCGACGGGGGAGATACCGATCCCCGTCCCGGGATAGAGATCGATAGCGTACCCGCGGTCGTGTGCCGGGTACGGGGAGTTGTATAGCGAGAACCGGGGATATCGCTCGATGACTTCCCGAGGGACCGTTACCGTCTCCGTTTCCCGCTCCGTCATCATCCGCTCGTGGCACGCCGGGGGTATATCGCCACCGAAACGTGGTCGACACGGCGACCACCTTATCCGTCTCCGGGGTCGACGACCAAGCATGCGTGTGGTCCGTGGCCGTGCTTCGACCCGCGAGGCCGATCGCAGGTGGACGGCCGATCTGCTCGAACGGACTGCAGACACCGGCGAAGCGGCCGTACGCGTCTGGACTCCACACCGTCAGATCGCGTTCGGTCGCAGAGACGTTCGTTCCGACGGTTTCGAGGAGGCCTCACGGATCGCCCGTTCGTACGGCTTTCTTCCCGTGGAGCGACGGGTCGGCGGACGGGCGGTCGCCTACACCGGAAGAACCGTCGCGTTCGCGGTCGCGATCCCGATCGCGGACATGCGTTCGGGAATGACGCACCGGTATACTGTGGTCTCGGAGGCGATCATGGACGCCCTCGATGTGCTCGGAGCCGACGTCGAGGAGGGAGAACCGGACGGCTCCTACTGTCCGGGGAGCCACTCGATCCGTGCAGTCGATGGCGGCAAGGTCGGGGGAATTGCCCAGCGCGTTCGGCGCGATGCGTCGCTCGTTGCCGGCTGTCTCACGGTAGTTCGATCCGACGTTGACGAACTCGTCGAGGTACTCGAACCACTCTATGACGCTCTCGAGGTTCCGTTCGAACGGGACTCCGTCGGATGCGTTTTCGACGTCGGGGGTCCCGACGATCCCGGGCGGGTGACACAGGCGCTTGAGTCCGCACTCGCCGCTGGACCGTGGACCGACGGATCGACGACGGTCGAGTCGGTTCGATGAGCATCCGCGAGGAAGTGGTTTCGACGTACTTTTACTCGGCGGGGAAGTGAATGGCCGTATGGCAGAATTCAAGATCGTCGTCGCTGACCCGGAGGTCGGTGAGACGTATCAGCTCGAAGTGGACGGACAGGACGCGAACCGGTTCCTCGGTCGAAACCTCGACGAGGAAGTCGACGGATCCGCAGTGGGCCTCGATGGCTCCACGCTGGAGATCACGGGCGGGTCCGACGAGACGGGCCGACCGATGCGTTCGGACGTTCCCGGCACGAGCCTGAAGGAACTCCTCCTCGATGGCGGCGTCGGGTACAAACCGACCAAGGAGGGCGAGCGAAAGCGTGTTACCGTCCGTGGGTCCGAGATCGCCGACGACATCGCACAGATAAACGTCTCCGTCGTCGACAGCGAGGGTGACGTCGCTGCGACTCTCGGCGAGGCCGACGACGCGGACGATGCGGACGACGCGGACGACGAGTAACGGATCCGCAGGTACATGGCGCGTTTCACCTCCGGGGACGAAGACGTTCCCTCCGTTCGAGTTCATCTCGCTCGCAGCGGCGGAACGCGTCGTCCGTGCGTTCGTCTCCCCGACGATTCGGCGCTCGATCGGCACCTCGAGTCCGGTTCTCTCGATCGACTCGATCTCGAGCGGGAGGACGTGTTTCGGCTGATCATCGATCGCGAGACGCGTTACGCCCGGATCGATGTCGACTCCCGCGGTCGAGTGCTTCGCGGTGCGTTCGAGAACCGACGACTCGCTCGCTCGCCGCGAGAGGGAGAAAACCGATTGGTCGAGTGGCTCCGGGAGTGTGACGGTGAGGAGGGTGATCCGCTGTTGCTCGACGTGCTCGTTCCCGGCGACGCCTACGGGCTTCGAATTCCGGGTGGACGAGCGATCTACGACGTGGATTCGGGCCCACGAAGCTCGCTTGCCGACATCGCAAACGACCTCGTGGAGTGAGTGTGCGACGTTTCGGTCCCGATCGGTGTCGGCTTCGTCCTCGCGCCGCGCTCCGAACGGCTTAATCCCGACGCGCCCCCACGTGTGGGCATGAAACGGGTCGATGCGGAGCTTTCGACGCTCGACCGAGCGATCATCAACGGCTTTCAGGGCGGATTTCCGGTCGTCTCGCATCCGTTCGATGCGGCGGCGGCCGCGCTCTCGGATCGAGGAATCGAGGTGACTGGTCCGGAGTTGTGCGCACGTGTTCGGACGCTCGATTCGGATGGCGTCCTCTCGCGGTTCGGCGCGCTCGTCAACGCCGAGGAGATCGGCGGCGCGGCCTCGCTCGTCGCCATGCACGCTCCCGAGGACCGTTACGACGAGATCACCGAGATAGTCAACGACTTTCCGGAGGTCGCCCATAACTACGAGCGCGAGCACCCGCACCTCAACATGTGGTTCGTGGTAAGCGTCGCCGATCATCCCGATCCGGACAAGGACGGCCGCGACCGGATCGCGGAGGTGCTCTCTCGGATCGAGACGGCGACCGGCCAGGAGACCTACGACCTCCCGAAACGCCGGGAGTTCCACGTCGGCGCCACGTTTCTGGTGGATGGGCCGATTCCTGATGGCGATCTCGATTGCTCCCACCTCGGCCCCTCGGTGACGCCCAGCGACCGTGACACGCTCACCCCGGCCGAACGCGATCTCGTCGTCGAGATCCAAGGGGGACTCCCGATCACGGAGACCCCGTATGCCGACGTCGCCGAGACGATCGACGCCGATCCGGAGTGGGTCATCGAGACGATCTCGCGGTTCAACGAGGAGGGCAAGGTGCGCCGGATCGGCGTCATACCGAACCACTACGCGCTCGGCTACACCGAGAACGGAATGACGGTCTGGGACGTCCCCGAGGAGGTGCTCCCCGACGTCGGGCCCGCGGTGGCTGACCTCGGGTTCGTCACACACTGTTATCAGCGACCCCGTCACGAGGGGGTCTGGGAGTACAACTTCTTCGCGATGACACACGGCCGGACGGAGGCCGAAAGCGAACGTCGCATCCAGGAGGTCAAACGGACGATGGAGGACTTCTGGGAGGTGGACCCCGACGATTGGGATACGCTCTTTTCGACCCGCATACTCAAGAAAACGGGTATCCGACTCGACGAGCGAGCCGAAAGCAATACGGACTCGTCATCCGAGCCCTCGTCCACGCGTGAATGATCCCGCTCGTCCACGATCTCGCGGATGAAACCGTCCTCGTCGTCGGCGGCGGGACCGTCGCAACGCGGAAGGTCCGGCGGTTTGCCGCCGAGGCACGGGTGATCGTCGTGAGCCCGACGTTTGCCGATGCGCTACGATCGCTCGCGGACGACCGTTCCGCCCACCGATCCGGAGATGAGGACCGATCCAATGATGCCGATGGGTTCGACGATACCGATCGATCCACGGCTGTCGCTTCATCGATCGAACTCGTCCGTCACTCCCTCGATCCGTCGGACCTACGGCAGTGGGTCGACCGAACATCCCCCGCTCTCGTCATCGCCGCAACCGACGATCCGGCGGTGAACGCGGCGGCTGAGGCCGCAGCCCGCGAGCACGGGGCGCTCGTTAACCGGACGGACGAATCCGGGAGTCGAGACGCCGGGAGCGTCGTGGTTCCGGCGACGATCGAGGACGGACCGGTGACGGTGGCGATCACGACCGGCGCGAACAGTCCGGCGTTGGCCCGTCACCTCCGGGAACGGATCGAAACGGAGATCGAGGGTGCCGGTGAGCTGGCACGGATAACCGCCGAGTTGCGAACGGAACTTGCCGACCGGGACGTGGATCCCGACACGCGCCGAGAGGCGATCCGATCCGTGGTCCGATCGCCTGACGTTTGGAAGGCTTTACATGTTGGGGGGACAAATCCCCGTCAAACGGCGAGACGGATCGTCGAACGGACGTGTAACGAGGACGGAATGCGGACCAATCGAGAGGAAGGCACATAGGCCATGACCGAGACGGGAGTGATCACCGGAGTCAGTGTTGCCCATGCGCGGGCGAGCATCGACGAGATCGACGCGGCCGGCGGCGAATCCGACCGGGGGATCGTCTCCGATCTGCTCGCACGGCCACACGTCGAGGAGGCGTTCGCCATTCGGACGTGTAACCGGGCGGAGGCGTACGTCGTAACGAACCATGCGGCCGACGGGCGCGAGGTGCTCTCGTCGTTCGCACCCGAGGTCCGGGAGGGTGCCATCTCTCATCTCGACCACGAGGAAGCGATTCGCCATCTGATGCGGGTCGCCGCGGGCCTCGAGTCGATCGTACTCGGCGAGGACCAGATCATCGGGCAGGTGCGACAGGCGTTCGAGTCGGCCCGTGCGGCCGGCGGGATCGGTCCGATCCTTGAGGACGCGGTGACGAAGGCCATCCACGTCGGAGAACGGGCTCGAACGGAGACGGCAATCAACGAGGGCGTCGTCTCGCTGGGATCCGCGGCGGTCGATCTCGCCGCCGACGAGATCGACCTCACGGACGCGAAGGCGCTCGTGATCGGCGCGGGCGAGATGAGTACGCTTGCGGCACGGGCGCTCGATGACACCGACGTCTCACGGATCCACGTCGCGAATCGAACGGTGTCTCGAGCACACGAGATCGTTGCCGATCTCGACGTTGACGCCGAGGCATCGTCGATCGACGCTCTCGAGGAGGCGGTTTCGACCGTCGATCTGGTCGTCTCAGCGACCGGGAGTCCGGAGCCGATCGTCGACCCAAATGCGCTGTCCGAGACGGACGAGATCGTCTGTGTCGACATCGCCAGGCCCCGAGACGTCGATCCTGCGGTAGCCGAACTCGATGGGGTCGAACTCTACGACATCGACGCACTGGAGTCGGTTACCCAGCGAACCCGAAAGCGACGACAGACCGAGGCACGCGAGGTCGAGGCGATGATCGACGAGGAGTTCGATCGGTTGATGGAGTCGTTCAAACGCAAGCGGGCCGACGACGCCATCGCCGCGATGTACGAGTCGGCGGATCGGGTGAAAGCCCGAGAACTGGACCGAGCCGTCTCGAAACTCGAGGCACAGGGCGGATTAACCGACGACCAGCGCGAGACGCTTGAGGCGCTTGCGGACTCGCTTGTTGGCCAGTTGCTCGCTGCACCAACGAAGTCGCTTCGGGAGGCCGCCGGCGAGGACGACTGGACCACGATCCATACTGCCCTCGAGCTGTTCGATCCCGAGTTTGATGCACCCCCCAGTCGCCCCGGAGACGATGCAACGCGTTCACCCCGAAGTCCGGAGGGATCGGACGACAGCGCCGACGATACCGTTTCCGAGACCGCGTCCGAATAACTCGTCTTCTACTGGACTGGTGCTGACTCGACGGTCCCGCTCGCGGTCGCCGTTTTTACGTCGATTCGCGTGAAATCGCTCTCCATGCATCTTTCGACGCTCGTCGAGCGCCTGGATGGGACGCTTTCGACTGCAGACTACGCCGACGTCGACGCGAGTGCGAACGGTCTCCAGGTCGGACCCGATTCGGGCTCCATCGATCGGGTCGCGGTTGCGGTCGACGCCGCGGAGGCGACGATCGAGGCGGCTGCGGACGCCGATGCGGACGTACTCATCACCCATCACGGCATTTCCTGGGACGGGATCGAACGCGTAACCGACAGGCAGTACGATCGAATCGCCGCACTCGTCGAGAACGACCTCGCCTTATACGTCTCACACCTTCCGCTCGACGGTCACCAGGAGCTAGGGAACGCCGCTGGCGTCGCCGACGAACTCGGAGTCGTCGACCGTGAGCCGTTCGGCGAACTGGGACCGGTCAACATCGGGACGATCGGAACGACCTCTGACCCGCTTTCGGCGGCGGAACTGGCGCGATCACTCGACGCCTTCGAGGGAAGCGAACGTCCGACGCGAGCGATGGAGTTTGGCCCCGATCGGATCGAGCGCATCGCGGTCCTCACCGGCTCCGGCGCCGACTGGCTCGACGAGGCGGTCGAGGCGGGTGCGGATGCGCTCGTCACCGGCGAGGGGAAACAGAAGGTGTATCACGAGGCGCGGGAGGCTGGGCTCTCGGTGTTCCTGGCGGGCCACTACGCGACTGAGACGTTCGGGGTTCGGTCGATTCAGACACTCCTCGAGGAGTGGGGGCTTGAGACGACGTTCATCGATCATCCGACCGGGCTGTGAGTGTTCACCCGGCGTTTTCGTCCCCGTTCCCGTCGCCGTCCTCCGTTGCGATCCGATCCGCCACCTCGCGTCCGGCGACGATGCCACCGTTCAGCGACCGCTCGGGATACTGTGCTCGGCTCGCCATGCCGGCGTAGTAGACGCCCGCGAGCCCCTCTGAGGCCAGATCGTAGGGAATCACCATGTCGAGGTAGCCTCGTTCGTAGACGGGCGCCGCACGCGGGTTTCGAGCGATCTCGATGTCACGGACGCGGTCACGCGAGAAGTCCGGAAAGAGGTCGGCGATCCCCGAGAGCCATCGATCCGCGAGCGCGTCGTCGTCCGCCTGCCAATTTTGCTCCTCGGGCGACTGGACGTAGCTTGCGACGTACAGCAGGTGATCGTCGCCGTATCGCTCCGGAGGGACGAAGTTGGTGTGTTCGATCAGGGCACCAAAGGGAGCTTCGTCGGCGACGTTGAGCCAGTAGGTGTTCGTCAATGGCTCGTCCATCGTGAGGACCGCACATACCGCACCCTGAAAGTCGATCGCACACTGATGGCCCGTGAGTTCCGCAAGCACGTTCGGCATCGTCGCAACGACGACGCCCTCGATCTCGCGAGTAGTGGTACCGGTCGGCGTCTCGACGGTGATCGTCTCCGCGGTCTTCGTCTCCCCGCTCGACCTCGCGGTCGCCTCCGTGTTTGAGAATCCGATGTCCGTAACTCGGGCGTTCGTCGTCACGTTCTCACGATCCACCGAGTCGACGAGCGCGTCGAGGAGGACGCCAAAAGAGCCCTCCAAATACCCGAGCACTTCGCCGCGGAGGAGATCGCGTTCCCCGCGGAACTTGATGCGTCCGAGCAGCCAGGCCGCCGAGACGTCCGTCTTTCTGTCGCCGAACTTCGCATCGAGGAGCGGCTCGAAGAAACGGTCGTAGACGCCGCGGGTAGTGTGTTCGATCAGGAACTCGCGGACGGGCACGTCCTCGAAGTCGCTCAGGTCATCGTAGGTGTCGAAGGCGGGGATCCCCCCGCGAAGATCGACCTCCTTCGTCAGGGCCGCGAGCCGAAACGTATCGTAGAGACTCAAGTGGGGATACGCGAGGATCTGCCAGGGCGTATCGAGGGGATGGACGACACCGTCGACGTAGTAGGCGTTTTTCCCGATCCGCCATTCGATGCGGTCGTCGATACCGAGTTCCTCGGCCAGTTCGAGTATCGTCTCCTCGGACCGTGAGAGGTGATGGTAGAATCGTTCTATCGGATCGCCTCCGGTCTCGTAGACGCCGGCCAGGCCGCCGATATCGCCGGAGGCCTCATAGACGTGGGCGTCGAGTCCGTGGTCCTGGAGGCGGTGCGCGGCCGCGAGCCCGGCGATCCCGCCCCCCACGACTGCGTACATACCGAATCGTGGGAGTGAGTCCCGTAAGTGCGTTGTGGAGTCCGGCCTGCGGTCGATCGCGAGACGCCGACCCTGCGACGCTCGTGGCCTCGTTTGGCCGTCGCTTCAATCAGCCGGCAGGGTGAACCGGGAGACCTCCTCGTCGGTGACGTGTTCGGTAAGAAGTGAGACGCCGACGACGAGCACGGCGGCAAGCACCATCAACCCGAGCGCGACGTCCCAACCGGCGTAGGTGCGTGGCAGGGGAACGCGCGCGTCGGTGAACGGGAGCGGGAGCGACTCGAGGAGGACGTGTGCGAGATACACGATCTGGGGAACCACGACGGAGACGATCATCCCGGTTCGAGTCGTCCCCTCCCAGTAGAGCGCAACGATCACCGCCGGCGACAACAGGGCGAATCCGGAGAATGCGGTGTCGCCGACCTCGATCAGCGTCCCCGGTCGTGTGAGGCTCGCGAGGAACGCGAGCGTCGCGAAGACGGCGACGCCGATCCGGGCGATCCACGCCTCGCGCCGGTCGGTCGCGTCCGGTCGAACGAAGGGGCGATAGAGGTCGCGGGTGAAATACGACGACCCCGAAAGCAGCATCGAATCCGAGGAGGACATCATCGCGGCCATCGCGCCGGCGATCACGAGAGCCGCGAACCAGACCGGGGTGTACTCGGTCAAAAGCACCGGGAGGACGTTTGCACCCTCGGGGACGTCGAGGGGAAGACCGGCCGCCCACGATCCGAGCAGGAACGCGGGAACGAAAAGCAAGAGCACGAGCACCGGCCACAGAGCGAACGATCGCTTAAGCACGCGGGACGACTCGGCGACGAAGAACCGCTGGTTGATCTGCGGGAACATGGTCACGCCGAAAGCGATGGTGACCGCCGAGGAGATGATGAACTGCGGCGTGTAGATTCCCCCACCGAGAGCGGCGAAGTCGGGATTCACCTCGACCATCGCGCCCGTGGCGGCATCGAGTCCGCCCACTGCGGCGAGCACCCAGCCGACCGCGATCCAGGTGATAGAAAGCATGAACAGTCCCTGGATCGTGTCGGTCCAGGCGACCCCGCGCATTCCCGCAAGCATCACGTACATGATCATGAACGCGGTGATAAGCGCCGCCCCGCCCCAGTAGGGAATCGTCCCGTCGGTCAACCCGGTGATCGCCTCGCCGGCGCCCATCTGCTGGAGCATCACGTACGGGAACAGCCACATGAGACTGATGCCGGCCACGAGCGCACGCAGGCCGGACGACCCGAATCGGTCGCCGAGCATCTCCCCGAGGGTCATATATCCGTGACGCCGACCGATGATCCACTGTTTGTAGCCGATGACGTACCAGAGGATCGCGAAGATGATCCCGTCCATCACGCCCATCACGAGGATCCATTCCGGACCCGTGGCGTACGCGATGTTCGGACCGGCAAAGAAGGTGAACGCCGAAAGCAGCGTCGCAAACGTGGTGAACAACAACACGAGCGTCCCGATCGATCGCCCCGCAAGGTAGTAATCCTCAGCTCCCGCCCCGGAGACGCGGTAGGCGAGAAGTCCGATCGCCAGCGCGATGAACAGGTAGACGACGATGATTCCGATCTCCAAGACCGCGCTCATCGTGGTTCACCCTCCGATTCAGTTGAGGCCCCCTCTCGACGCTCGATGACGCCGGCGTCCTCTTCCGGATCGATTCCCATTGCCCGGTCCCACGCGCCGGACGCGAACCAGTAGAAACACGCCGCAGAAAGTATCATCCATCCGATGTGCCACCACAGCCAGATCGGGAGTCCGGCGACGATCGTGTCCATTCCCCACATGAACCATGGCACTGCGAACGCGACGAGCAGCGCGAAGACGGGGATCCAAAGCAGATCTCGTGACACCATTTACTGTAACGCTCGTCGTGATCGTCCTAAAGGTATCCCTCCCGGAATCGTTTGCGTCCGTGTGGTTTGAGAACCGAACGCCGAAAACGCCTCTGATGGAGCCTCTTCCGTCGTCTCGACCGTTCTTCGATGCAACATCGTCGTCGCCTCGACCTCTCCTTGAGCCGAAATGATCGTCGGTACGACAGCTATTTCCGAGCCACGACCGTATATAAGTGCGATGACGGGTCAGTCCGTCAGTTCACGATCGCCGCCAGGATCGCGGATCGCCGCATCCCGTCGGCGACCATCACGATCATCATCAATCACGAGGATTCGAAGCCATGGAAGACACTGCAAAATATCTCATTCACGCGACCATCGCCGCCGACGGCGTCGTCGAACGGTCCGACGTCGTCGGGGCGGTCTTCGGCCAAACGGAGGGCCTTCTCGGGGAGGAACTCGACCTCCGGGACCTCCAGCAGGCATCGAAGGTCGGTCGCATCGACGTCGCGATCGAATCGGAAAACGGACAATCGTTCGGGGAGGTGACCGTCGCCTCGAGCCTCGATAAAGTCGAGACGGCGATCCTTGCCGCCGCGCTCGAGACGATCACCCGCGTTGGCCCCTGTCGGGCCTCCGTCGAGGTCACGCGGATCGAGGACGTCCGTGCGACCAAACGCCGGGAAGTCGTCGATCGCGCGAAGGAACTACTCGCCGGCAGCTTCGAGGAGACCGTCCTCTCGAGCGACGAAGTGTTAGAGGAGGTCCGCGATGCCGCCCGGATCGAGGGAATCGACGAGTACGAGGGATTGCCGGCCGGACCCCGCGTGGCCGACTCCGATGCGGTCATCGTCGTCGAGGGACGCGCGGACGTGTTGACGCTACTTGAGGCCGGCATCAAGAATGCCGTCGCCGTCGAGGGGACGAACGTTCCCGACGCCGTCGCCGAACTCACTCGCGATCGAACCGTCACGGCGTTTCTCGATGGCGACCGGGGAGGCGAATTGATCCTCCGCGAGTTGGGTCAGGTCGGCGAGGTCGATTACGTCGCGTTCGCCCCGGCCGGCCAGTCCGTCGAGGACCTCGACCGCGGCGAGGTCCTCGAGGCCCTTCGCGGAAAGGTCCCACGAGAGACGTTGACCGAGGAATCGGACGTCAGCGAGGCGATCGGAAACCCTCGGGCGGGGTCGCCGACGACTGAGGCCGACTCGGTGACCCCTGCGGAATCGGACACTGAGTCCGAATCCGACGACGCGAACGTGACTGCGAACGATGCTGTCGGGGAGGAATCGACCGATCCAAACGAGGCCGACGAACCGAGCGTTTCCGATGCCGACGGTGCGTCGGCCGATGTGGACGCTCGCGCCGACGACGCGTCCGACGGCTCGGATGTCCAACCCGATTCCGGAGCCGTCGAGTCCGCCTCGGAATCCGGGACGGACGGGGAGGACTCGACCGAGGACACGACGATCGACACCGCCGAGAAGGGGCGTCCTCGGACGATCGAAGAGCACGCACGCGATATCGTCGCGGCCGACAGCGGTCGTGCTCGACTTCTCGATAGGGATGCCGGCGTCATCTCGGAGGTCGACTCGGCGGAGGCCTTTGACGCGCTCGAGGCAGCCGACGACCCCCCACATGCGCTCGTCGTCGACGCCGAGATCTCCCAGCGACTGCTCGATATCGCCGCTCAACGCGGCGTCTCACAGCTCTTTGGCCGTAGCGAGGGCTCGTTCGTGAAACGGCCGGTCGGGACCCGTATCCGCACGGTCGATGATCTCCGCGTCGAGGCGTAGTCGGACGCAGAACGGTCGTCGTCCTTCTATCGATCGCGTCGATACAGGAGACCGTCCCGTTCGCCGTACTCGTTCGGTCTCCGCTCTCTCGCCTCGAAACCACACGATGCGTACAGCGACCGAGCGGCATCGTTGTCGGCCGCCACGAGCACCGTGATGGGTCCCGGACTTCCCGCGATCGCCGTTTCAAGTAGTTCGCGCCCGCGTCCCGATCGGCGATGTTCGGGAGCGACGACTAGCTCGGCGACGTGTCGATCGTCGGCCCCGTCAGCGAAAAGCAGGTAGCCAACGATGGTCGAAGCCTCTCTTTCATTGTTCTCCTGGGCCGTCGAGACGAGGACGCCGATCCCGGTTGCCCTCTCCGCTCGTAGTCCCAACTCGAGCAGTTCTGGTGAGGGGTTGTCGAGCCATCGCTGGAGCCGGGACACGGCGGCAGAATCGGACTCGCGGACGGGTCGAACGCGCGAGTTTTCCTTACGATGATCGGTCATCCGACGACCAACGGGGTACATCCCGCGGCGACGATCGCTCCGGCGAGCGTCGCGAGTAGGTTCACCGTCTGGTTGCCGATCCGGTCGCCCTCGACGAGCGCGCCCAGCAGACTGTCGACGGTCATGCCGAGGAAGCCGGCTACCGTGACGACCGCACCGCCGAGGAACGCCGGACCGATCGGCATCCCCATCGCCGCGAGCGCGCCGATGAGCATGGCTCCCGCGAGTCCCGCGAGTTCCCCTTGAACCGTGATCGCGCCGTCGGTCCCGGACGGGACGGGCTCGAGGGTCGTCACCAGTCGCGGTCGCTCGTAGAGGCCGCCGATCTCCGAGGCCAGCGTGTCGGCCATCGCGGTCGAGACCGCCCCGGCGAACGCGAGCGCGAAGACGACGCCCGAGATCGACAGATGAACCGTCGCTGCGTATCCGACGACTGCCGCGAGGGCGATCGCGGAGTTGGCGAGGACGTTTCCGGTCCCGCGGGCACCCTCGTTCTCCTGAGCGACGCCGCGTTCGGCCTTCTGCTCGAACCGGAACTTCGAGGCGAGCCCGCCGATCGCATAAAACGAGATGAGAACGAGGAACCACCCGACGTCGCCGAGAATGATCGTGAGCAGTCCGAGCAGTACGCCGGTCAACATGCCCGGTACCGACGCGGTTCCGAGCGCGTAGGAGACGTACCCGAGCGCGATCGTGACCCCGAGCGCCAGGACGATCCCCTCGACGGTCACTCCAACGACGAGCGTGTCGAACAGCCAGAGCAGGAATCCGATCGAGATCATCACGATCGGGTCGTCCCGTGCCAGTAGCATCGCACGCAGAAGCGCCGCGGCGAGCGCACCGACGGCGGCCAGGAATACGAATCGGGGGACGTCGATCGTTGCTCCCGTCTGGAGGACGATCGCCATCTGCGCGAGGGTCCCCGCGAGGGCTCCCGCTGCGACGAAGGCAGACGCCTGAAGGAACTCCTCGTCGGTCGCAGAACGCGCGATCTGCCGGCCGAGGTTGCCGACCGCAAGGAGGATGATCGCGGCCGCATAGACGCGAACCGGCATCGCGACCCGGGGGATCGTCGCGAACAGTCCGAGTCCCGCCGCTGCCAGCGCGAACCCGGCGAGGCCGTTCAACCGCCCATCCCGTCTGTCGCCCGGCCGCGCGAACAGCTCGAAGGCGGGTCCCTCCCGGATGAGAAAGGCAGCCGCCCCGGCGACGGCGAGAAACGGGATCGCCGCCGCCACGCCAAGTGTTGGAGCGAGGAGCGAGAGCAACGCCACGGCGGCGAATCCTCCCGCGCGTCGGATCCTCGAGTGCACGTTCGCGGATACCTTCGACGCTCACTTAACCCTCCCGACATCGCCCCTCGTCGACTGAGGCGGATTCGAACGCGTTCGTCGTTCCGGTCGGACCCGCGTGCTTTTGCCGATCGACGGCCTGGTGGCTTACGTGGGGCTCTACGACACCTATCTCGCGGTTCGCTATCGGCTTCGGGACGTCGATGGTCCCCGCCACGTCGCGGTCGTCATCACCGAACGCGACCTGCTCGAACAGGGGGCCTATGAGACCCTCGAGCGGTTCCTCCGGTGGGCGTTTCGCTACGACGCGGAACGCGTGACCGTGCTCGTCTCCGTTCTCGATGAGGCGGTCGTGTCGACGCTCGAGCGTGAGCTCCGTGAACTCGATACCCCTCGGAAGATGGCGATCCGGGGTCCGACCGACACCGAACGGGCCGACACTCCGATACGGGTGAGCATCGGACTCGGCGGCAAACGGGAGTTCGCGGAGGCCGTCCGCGAGATCGCTGCGGACGTGGCGGCCGGCGAACTCGCTCCCGACGCCATCGACGAGTCGACGATCTCGGATCGACTCGTGTTTCCCGCCGAGCCCGACCTCCTCATCAAGACCGGCGCCGAGCGGCTCTCGGATTTCGCCATCTGGCAGTCGGTCTACTCGGAGCTGTATTTCACCGACGTCAACTGGCGTGATTTCCGCGAGCGGGAGTATCTTCGCGCACTCATCGACTTCCGGAATCGAAAGCGACGTTTCGGAACGTAGCCTGTCGACTATCCGAACCGTCGATCGTCGGTGGCCGTCGATCTTATCGGGATTCGGTCCCAACCGCCGCCGTGTCCCGCACCGACGAGGTGACCGTGAGGAAATCCACCCGCGCCGATCTGCTTTCGGTCTACCGGATAGAGCGGGCAGTCTTTTCGGATCCATGGCCCTACGACGCCTTCGAGCGGATGCTCTCCAAGCCGGCGTTCCTCGTCGCCGAGCGGAACTCCGCGGTCGTCGGATACGTCGTCGCCGATGTGACGCCGAATTTCGGCCGCGACATCGGTCACATCAAGGACATCGCGGTTCGCCCCGACGAGCAAGGACGTGGGATCGGCGGACGACTCCTTCGGACTGCACTGTCCCGTCTCCGGATGCAGAACGCATCGATCGTGAAACTGGAGGTCCGTGAAAGCAACGAGCGGGCCCGCTCGCTGTATCGATCGCACGGATTCGAGACGATTCGACAGGTCGCCCGATACTACCACGACGGCGAGGACGCGATCGTGATGGTGCTCGATCTGGAGGCATGGCAGTCGGGGTGAGCCCCCGCCGGAATCGCTGCACCGTCACGCACCCACCGAGCCTGCTTGGGAACCTTTAGGGCCGACGACGCCGTTTCGGGCGATATGAGTTCCGTCCCCGAACGCAGCGAGATCGATCCCGAGTATCGATGGGATATCGCGGACGTCTACGACTCCGACGAGGAATGGGAAACGGCCTACGAGTCGGTCTCCGACCGTCTCGACGAGCTTCGCGAGTACGAGGGACACGCCACCGACGACCCCGAAACCCTCCTCGAACTGCTCGAGCGCCGCGAGGAGATCATGCGCGAGGTCGCCATGGTCGCGGTTTACGCGCGACTGCGCAGCGCCGAGGACACCACGAATCAGACCTATCAGGCGATGGCCGCCAGGGGCTCTTCGTTGCGATCTACCGCCTCAAGTGCAATCTCGTATCTCGAACCCGAACTCCAGGAGCTGACCGCATCCGAGATCGACGCGTTCGTCGAGGCCGAACCGGAACTCGACACCTACGATCACTACTTCGAGGACGTCCTCCGGATGAAACCCCACACCCGATCGGCCGAGGTCGAGGAGGTGCTCGCCGATCTCTCCGAGGTCACGAGTGCACCCTCCGAGATCTACTCGATGCTCACGAACGCCGACATGTCCTTTGGAACCGTCGACGATCCCGACGGCGAGCCGATCGAGATCACCCAGGCCAACTTCACCAAACTCCAGACGAAGCCCGATCGGGATTTCCGACGCGACGTTCACGAGACCTTCTACGAGCGGTGGGCGGACGTGCGGAACGCCGTCGGGACGTCGCTGGAGAAGTCCGTCCGCGAGCACGTCACAAGCGCTGAGATCCGGGATTACGGGTCGGCACGGGCGGCCGCACTCGACGAGTCGAACGTTCCCACTGGCGTCTACGACACGCTCGTCGACACGGTTCATGACAACCTCAATGCGCTTCATCGCCACGCGAGGTTGAAACGTTCCGCACTTGGTGTCGAGGAACTCCAGAGTCACGACCTCTATATGTCGTTGACCGGTGATGAGGGGCCGGACGTCGAGTACGAACAGGCGGTCGAATGGGTGATCGACTCCGTCGAACCGCTCGGAGAACCCTATCAGGACCGACTGGCCGAGGGGCTCGAGAGCCGGTGGGTCGACGTCTACGAGAACCAGGGGAAGCGACCGGGGGCGTTCTCCTCGGGGAGCTACGACACACAGCCGTTCATCCTGATGAACTACCAGGACGACATCGCCTCGATGTTCACGCTTGCCCACGAACTCGGCCACTCGATGCATTCGGAGTTAGCCGCCGACGCCCAACCGTGGCACGACGCGAGCTACGACATCTTCGTCGCGGAGATCGCCTCGACGGTCAACGAGACGCTTCTGACACAGCACCTCCTCGAGACACTCGAGGACGACGAATTGCGGACCCACGTCCTCGACGAGTATCTCGAGCGCTTCCGAAGCACGCTGTTTCGACAGACGATGTTCGCCGACTTCGAACACCGCATCCACGCGCGCATCGAGGACGACGAGGCGCTCACCCCGGACGTCCTTGATGGGCTGTACGGTGGCCTGAAACGGGAGTTCTACGAGCCTGCAACGCTTGAGGGCGGGATCGAACGCGAGTGGGAACGCATTCCGCACTTCTACTATAACTTCTACGTCTACCAGTACTCGACGGGGATCGCGGCCGCCGCCGCGATCGTCGATCGCATTCTCGAGGAGGGCGAATCGGCCGCCGCCGACTACCGCGGAATGCTCGCCGCTGGCGGCTCCGGGTATCCCCTCGAAATCGTGCGATTATCCGGGATCGACATGGCCGAGCCGGAGCCGATCGACGCCGCCATCGACGTCTATCGTGGATACCTCGACGAGATCGAGTCGCTGCTGGAGTTGTAGTTCCCCCACCCGCGGACGGACCGACGACCGCGATCACGACGCACCGGACGGTTTTTCTCTCGTCCGATGAATGATCCGACATGGCAAAACGGCCGCATCTGCTGATCGAGGAGGGTGACGTCGCCGAGATCGCGATCGTCCCCGGCGACCCGGGGCGCGTCGATCGCATTGCTGACCGATGTGACGACGCGGAGACGATCTCCCGGAACCGGGAGTACAAACTCGTAAACGCCAGCTACCAGGGCGTCCCGGTGACGATCTGCTCGACGGGAATCGGTGGCCCCTCCGCGGCGATCGCGGTGGAGGAACTGGCTGCCGTCGGCGTCGAGACGTTCCTGCGGTGTGGGACCTGCGGCGCGCTGCAGTCGGGTATCGAGATCGGTGACATGGTCGTCGCGACCGGCGCGGCCAAAGAGGAGGGGACCTCGAAGCGGTATGAGTCGCCGGTGTATCCTGCGGTGCCGGATTATGACGTCCTCACCGCGCTCGTCAACGCCGCCGAGGCGAACGACGAGGACGTCCACGTCGGGCCGATCGTCTCCGATGACGCCTTCTATAACGAGGGGCAGGACTTCGTCGACGATTGGGAGGACGCGAACCTACAGGCGATCGAGATGGAGGCCGCGACCCTCTTCGCGCTCGCGCGCCGCAAGGGACTCCGTGCCGGCGCGATCTGCACCGTCGACGGCAATCTCGTCGAGGGGACCCAGAAGGGGGCCGACTCCGACGGCGAACTGCCGGAGAAAGCCAGAAACAACGTCGAACGCGCGATCAAGCTGACGCTTGAGGCAATCACGGCACTTTAACCGACCAGTCCGTGCTTACTTCGAGTTCCGCTCGTCGGAATCGTTGCTCCCGGCATCCTCCTCCAGGATTTCCTCGGCAACCGCTTCCGAGTCCATACCGAACGCGGAATCGACGAGTAGGTGGCCCCCGATCGTCGCCGGCGAGATGACGTCGTCGGCCCCCGCTCGGCGGAGCTTTTCGACGTTCTCACGTTGGGTTGCGCCGGCGACGATCCGGATGTCTGGGTTGAGTTGCCGGGAAGTGAGGATCGCCAGCGCGTCGGCGGCGTCGTCGTTCGTTGCGACGACGATCGCACGCGCATAGGCGATCCGAACGGTTTCGAGCGGCTCGACGTCGCTTGGATCCGCCGACAGGACGGGGACGTCGTGATCGGCGAGCCGACTTGCATGTCGCTCATCGTCGGTCACGACGACGTGAGTGACCTCGCGGTCGATGAGTTCTTCGAGTATCGGTTCCGTCAGGTCCCCGTAACCGAGCACGAGGACGTGGTTTTCGAGCAGATCGAACTGTCGTTGTGTCATCTTTCCGAGTGCCTTCGAGAGTTGTGCTTCGATCGCAGGCGTCAACAGAACTCCGAGCGCGACCGCGAAGGCGGCCACGTTGATCACGAGTACTGAGAGACCGAACATCCGGCCGATCGCGGTCGTCGGCGCCACGTCGCCGTAGCCGACGGTGGAGGCGGTCACGATGGTGTAGTAGAACGCATCGACGATGGTGTCGATCCCGACGAACTCCTCGCGGAGCGCGAACGACCCGAACGTCCCATAGGCCAGCGCGGTCGCGAGCGCCGTCCCTGCGGCCAGTTGCGTGGGTGAGGGGTGGTAAGTCCGCGTGAACCGTTCGCGGTTGATGATAAGCGCCGGGATCGACACCATCGACAACACGACGAGCGGCAACGAGACCACCGACACCTGAAGCAGTCCCTGTATCCCGGTCAACGGGAGTAGAACCGCCGTCGAATACAGCCCGATTCGGTACCCCCGCCTGAGCGCGTAACCGCTCGCGAGCATCGCGAAGCCGGTGAGCGTTCCGGTGAATCCGACCGTCTGTCTGATGACGTCGGGGATGTACGGGGAAAGCGGGCCATCGACCCCGACGCCGGAGATGTGGAGCAGTCCAACCACGATCGACAACACCGCGACTGAGAACGTCAACGCGATCGACGCTCGGACGCTCACCCACTCGCGGCTCCACTCCATGTCGGTGGGAGAACCACCGTGAACTTAAAAGGGTCGTGCGACCTCCTCGTTTCTCATCGGGACGTGACGACGACCCATCCCGCCGCCATCGATATCCCCGAGGTCACCGATCGAGTGCCGAGAGGGCTTCGGCGGCCTCGCGGACGGCCTCGAGGTGCTCACGTGCCCGGTGTGGGTCGTCCGCCTGCTCTGCGGCCTCCGCGAAGCGTCGAACCGTTCGTGTCAATGATCCATGGGCGGCCTGCAGGTCCTCGGACGGGGTCGATCCGGGTCGATCGGATCCGGTTCGCACCTCGCTCCCGTTTGCGCCGGCGTCCTCGCCGCTGATCGCGATCTCGGTCGAGGCGTTCGGCGAGGGACCCGCGCTCTCGGTCGGACTCCGATCGGCCTCCGCAGGTGCCGGATTCGTCGCTTGGCTCGATCCTTCCATGGCCCGGGGCGGTTCTCCCGTGACTCCAGCCGGACCTCCAGTGGCCTGGGTCGGTTCTCGCGTAGCTCCGGTCGGTGCTTCAGTCGGCCCGTTTGAGGATCCGTCCGCTGACTCGGTGTGTGAGCCTCCTGCCGATTCTGCCGATTGGGTCGGCGTCCCGTCCTCGGCTCCGGTCGCCGCGCTCTCGGCTCCCGTCGCCGCATCCTCGCGGGCACACGTCGGACAGAACTCCTGGCCGTCGTGACGGAAGATCGGATCGCCACAGGTGTCACAGTGGCTGTTCGTCATCGTCGCGCCCTTCAACAGCAGCTCGGACATATGCTGGGTGTGTTCGCGCTTTTCCTGGTCGCGCTCGTACTTCTCGCGAAGCTTCTCGCGTTCGGCTTCCTTGTCGAAGTCGTTGCTCATGGCTGAAGTCACGGCGTCGACGCGCAAAAGGTCGGCGGGCTCGACCGGTCGAAGTGGCGATCGTTCGTGACCGACTTCGATCTCCGTTACTCCTCGGTTTTGGTCCGGTCCACGTCGAGTTCTCCGAGGTGGATCTTCACGCCGTCCTGAGCGACCTGCCGTCCCAGCACCGCACATTTTACGCGCATCGGCGAGATATCGACGCCGAGCATCTCGGTGACGTCGTCGGTGTCGAGCGCGTCCAGTTCATCGAGGGTCATTCCCGCCAGGCGCTCGGAGAGCATGCTCGCGGAGGCCATCGAGATCGCACATCCATCGCCGGTGAAGCTGACGTACTCGATCGTCTCGCCGTCGTCCTCGAGTCGAATGTCCATCCGGATCGTGTCCCCACAGGAGGGGTTCTCGCCGACGTGGGTGATGTCCGGATCCTCCATCTCCCCGTAGTTTCGGGGGTTCTTGTAGTGATCGAGGATCTGCTGTCGATACATGTCCGAGCCCAATCCCATACTACTCACTGATAGCCGACTCCGCGGGAAAAGCGTTCCGCAGCGGGGGAGGGGTGTGGGGGGAGATCGGGGGACAGGCGGGGTCCCCTCGAACGACAGACGGGGCCTCATCGGGAGACGATCCACGACCCGCCGTGGTCGGGAATCGCCTCACCCGAACAGTTCGCGCGCCTCGTCGATCGCCTCGATGAGCATGTCGATCTCCTCGAGGGTGTTGTAGACGTAAAACGAGGCGCGTGCGGTCGACGAAACGCCGAGTTTGTCGTGGAGCGGCTGGGTGCAGTGGTCACCGGCCCGGACCGCGACGCCGAAGTCGTTGAGAATGCTCGAGAGGTCGTGGGCGTGGACGCCGTCCACGTTGAACGAGACGAGCCCGCCGCGTTGATCGCCCGGCGGACCGTAGATCGTCACGTCGTCGAACTGGCTGAGACGATCGTGGGCGTAGGATGCGAGCAGGTCCTCGTGAGCCTGGACGTTTTCCATCCCGATGTCGTCGACGAAGTCGATCGCGGCCGAGAAGGCGATTCCCTGGGCGATACTCGGGGTGCCGGCCTCGAACTTCCAGGGAAGATCCTCCCAGGTGGAGTCCTCGTAGGTCACCCGGCGGATCATGTCGCCGCCGTAGAGATACGGCTGCATCGAATCGAGGATCTCCTCGCGACCGTAGAGCACGCCGATCCCGGTGGGACCACACATCTTGTGGCCCGAAAACGCGAGGAAGTCGGCGTCGAGGTCCTGGACGTCGACCGGTCGCGTCGGGACCGACTGAGCCCCGTCGACGAAGACGTACGCATCGTGATCGTGGGCGAGATCCGCCAGTTCACGGATCGGGTTGATCGTCCCGAGCGCGTTCGAGACGTGGACCACGGAGACCATCGCGGTCGAATCGTCGATGCACTCGGCGGCGTGGTCCATATCGAGCGTCCCGTCCTCCTCGACCGCGATGTATCGGACGTCCGCGCCGGTTCGCTTGCCGATCTGCTGCCAGGTGACGAGGGAGGCATGGTGTTCCATCTCGGTGAGGACGATGCTGTCCTCGGGCCCGAGTTCGGTTAGCCCCCACGCGTACGCGACGAGGTTCTCGGCCTCGGTGGTGTTTTTTGTGAAGACGATCTCCTCGCGTCCGTCGGCGCCGATGAACTCCGCGACGCGGTCGTGGGCCTCCTCATAGGCGACGGAGGCCTCCTGGCTCAACTGGTGGATGCCGCGATGGACGTTCGCATTGTACCCGCGGTAGTAGTTCGCGATCGTCTCCACCACGGACTCCGGGGTATGGGTCGTCGCCGCGTTATCGAGATACACGAGCGGCGTGTCGTCGCCCGGCCCTTCCCCTGGCGTCGTGACGTCCCCGCCGACGTGCCGCTCCAGGATCGGAAACTCGGCGCGGATCGACTCGACGTCGAACGGATACTGTTCCTGCTGTTCCATTGGATCTCGGTTGGTGCTCCAGCATCAACACGCCTTCGGTCCTCCATCAGGGTGGACCGTCGCGTCGAGAGGAATTCGACGCTGATCCGTGTACGTAACTGCAGGTGGTTACGATACTCTGGAAAAAACTAAGTACGTTGCTGAATAGCGTTGTATCATACACGATGCAACGACGGAGCTTTCTCACCACGGCTGCGAGTGGACTGTCGATCGGGCTCGCCGGCTGTATGGGCAGTGCCGCCCAGGACGAGGAGTCGGAACCGGGCGTCGTCGGCGAGACGTTGACTCTGACGACGACGACGAGCACGTACGATACGGGCCTGTTGAGCGAACTCAATGCGCCCTTCGAGGAACGGTACGGCGTGACGATTGATGCGATCGCCCAGGGGACCGGGGCGGCCCTGGAAACGGCACGAAACGGCGATTCGGACGTCGTCATGGTTCACGCCCGTTCACTCGAGGACGACTTCATGCGCGAAGGATACGGCGTGAACCGGCGGGACCTGATGTTCAACGACTTCGTGATCGTCGGCCCCGACGATGATCCGGCCGGGATCGAAGGCAGAGAGTCGGCCGCCGACGCGTTCGCCGCGATTGCCGAGGCGAAAGCACCGTTCGTCTCACGCGGCGATAATTCCGGGACGCACACGAAGGAACTGGCAGTCTGGGCGGCAGCCGGCGTCGAACCGGGCGGCAACTGGTACCGAGAGACCGGACAGGGGATGGGTGAGGTGCTCAACGTCGCCACCGAACAAGGCGGCTACACGCTTTCCGATCGCGGAACGTACCTCTCACAGCGCTCGGAGATCGACCTCGGCATTCTCGTCCAGGGACCGATCGAGGGCGGTCCGGAGTTGCTTGCGAACCCCTACGGAATCATCGCGGTGAATCCGGACGTCCACGAGAACGTCAACTACGACCTCGCGATGGCCTACATCGGATACGTCACGAGCCCGGAAGCACAGGCGTTGATCGCGAACTACGAGTCGAACGGCGAACAACTGTTCTACCCGCGGGCGCTCTCCTCTGACCCGAACTTCGAGCAGTACGTTCCGGAAGGATGGAGTGCGACCGCATCTGATGGCTGATCGTGCCGATCGAACCGACCGGATCGCTCGTGCTGTCGCCGATGGGGCCTCTGCTCGTCGAATTCCCCTTCGAGCCGGTCTACGTCCGGAGTATCATCGCGGTCTCGCTGTACGTGAGCGTGTTCGCGGTCCTCGCGAGCACCCTGGTGAGCCTGCCGATCGCGCTTCTCGTCGGGTTCAACGAGTTTCCCGGCAAGCGCCTCCTGACCGCGGTGATCAACACGGGGATGGGCTTTCCGAGCGTCGTCGTCGGACTGCTGGTGTTGTTTCTCGTCTCGAATAAGGGACCGCTCGGGGAGTTCGAACTCGTCTTCACTAGGGAGGCGATGGTGTTGTCGCAGTTCGTGCTTGCCACGCCACCGATCACGGCGATCAGCCTCGCGGCGATCGACGGTGTCGACGGCGGCGTTCGGGACGCCGCACGCGCGCTCGGCGGGACCCGCCTCGACGTCGCGCTCGTCACGATCAAGGAGGCCCGGTATGGCATCGCAACCGCAGTGCTCGCCGGGTTTGGACGAGCGATAAGCGAGGTCGGCTCGGTCCTCATCGTCGGCGGCAACATCGCCGGCTCGGACGGCGTCTCGAAGACTCGCACGCTCACCACCGCGATCCAGCTTGAAGCCCGCCAGGGACGCTACGAGACTGCCATGGTCCTCGGTGTCGTACTGGTCGTCCTCGTGTTGATCGTAAACGGGATCGTCGTCCGTCTCGGCGAGGGGGAGGCGAAGCCATGACCCTTCGTGCCGTCGGTGTCTCCCGGTGCTACGGTGAGGAGATAGTCTTTCAAGACCTCTCCGTCGGCGTCGATCCGGGTTCGGTCCTCGCCGTTATCGGGCCTTCCGGCGTCGGGAAGACGACCCTGCTTCGCCTACTCTCGCTGGCGGAGGAGCCGGACGAGGGAACGATCGAACTCGATGGGACGGACGTGTGGAATCACGATAACAGTGACCGGCTTCGGCTCCGCCGACGAATCGGAATGGTGTTTCAGGAGGCGAACCTCTTCGATGCCTCCGTCACCCGAAACGTGGCGTATGGGCTTCGAATACGGCGGTCCTGGCGTCAGCGACTCCGCGAGGAACTCCGGTCGATCGTTGCTCCGACGGGGACGGCCGACGCGGTCGAGGAGGCGCTCGACATCGTCGGAATGGCTGCTAACGCCGACCAATCGGCCGCCTCGCTGTCGGGCGGAGAGGCGCAGCGTGTCTCGTTCGCGCGGGCGCTGGCCTACGATCCGGACGTCCTCCTGCTCGATGAACCGACGTCCGATCTGGATCCGCGGAACACGGCCGTCATCGAGGAGGCGATCGCTGAGGCTCGCGACCGCGGGATCGGCGTCGTCCTCGCCACTCACGACATGCACCAGGCCGAACGAGTGGCGGACCGGGTCGCCGTACTGCTCGATGCCGAGATCGCGGAGGTCGGACCGACCGACCGGCTGTTCAAGAACCCCGTCGACGAGCGGACTCGGAAGTTCATCTCCGGCGAACTGGTGTACTGACGGTTCCCTCGTCGCGTCGCCATTTCGCGATCGACGTCGCGGACCGGCGTCTCACGCTCGATCAACTGGGACGAAACGGGCTCGCGAGGCTGGTGGAACACGAGATCGCGAACGGAAAAACGGACGGTTCTTCTCGGTCGAATCGAGGCAGGGCGTTCTCAGAACGGAGCCTGCGGTCCCTCGTCGTCCTCTCCGTCGTCGCTCGTCTCGCCGGGGAAGGAGGGGGACGTCCCGCCGCTGCTCGTTCCGCCGAGGTCGCCATCGGCGCCGGATCCCATGCCGGTATCCGCATGAACCGTGTCGATCTCGGGGATCTCCTTTACCATCCGCGACTTGATCGCCTGGATCGTCATCGGCGAGATGCCACAGCCGGAACAGGCGCCACCAAGCTGGATGTGGACCTCACCGCTCTCCCGGTCGAGGTGGCTGATCGCGGCGTCCCCGCCGTGCATCTGGATCTGGGGGAAGTTCCGTCGCAGGAAGTTCGTGATCCGGTCTCGCAGGTCGTCGTCCGTCTCCGCCGTGTCCGTGCTCATGGTCCGGGGTTGGCGGCGAACCGGCTTATGCCTTTGGTTCAGGGTGGAACTCGGCCCCCGATCGGCCGGCGCGTCCATCACGATCGCGAGACGTGACGGCCATCGATCGAGAGCCGGTCACTGATCGTGAGGCGGGCTGATCACCGATCGAAAGCCGGTCACTCCTCGGGGCGGTCGACGCCGAAGACGCGGTGGAGTTCCGACTCGATCCGCGAGACGTAGACCGCTAGCGTCTCCTCGAACTTCTCGTCGTCGACGAGCACGCCCTGCAGCCGGTCGCGTGGGTTCTCCGGAAGCTCCACGACGAATTCGCCGTCCTCGTAGAACGGTTCCGACTCGTTGAGCACCGTCTGGTCGATCCCGTGGATCAGCTCGGAGTCGTACCGTTCGTTCATGTGCTCGAACGCGTTCTTGTAGGCGCGCTGTAGCTCGGTGAAGTAGTTGGCGTACTTGTCCTCGAATTTCTCAGGGTCGAACTCCGTGGCCATGTCTGCCGGTCGGAGTCGATCGGGGAAAAATCGGCCGGTCGCGGCCGCGAGGACGACCTGATCGACTTATATGCTCGGATCCGGTAGCAACACTCGTGTCGGAACTGGTGTTATTGGCGGTCGGGATCGTGGTTGCCGCCTTCGTCGGCGTCAACATCGGCGGATCGGGAACGGGCGTCGCGTTCGGCCCGGCCGTCGGAAGCGAACTCGTCTCGAAGATGGTCGCCGGTGGGTTGATGTCCATCTTCGTGTTGGTCGGCGGCTGGACGATCGGCCGCCGCGTCGTCGACACCCTCGGAGTCGGCCTTTTGCGCGGGGATCCCTTCACCCTGCGAACGTCCATCGTCATTCTCTTTTTTATCGGCGGTGCACTCTTCGTCTCGAACGTCCTCGGCGTTCCAGCCTCGACGTCGATGACTGCCGTCGGGTCGATCGCCGGCCTCGGGATCGCGCGCGGAACGTTGAACGTGGAGATCGCGCTGGAGATCGTCGCCTGGTGGCTCGTCGCCCCGATCGCCGGCTTCTGGGTGAGCGCGGTCGTCGGCCGCTACTGGTACGATCGGCTCGCCTCGTGGCTGGCGATCGATCGCTCGGGCGGGTCCCTGGTACACGTCGACCGTTCGGGACGTATTCCGACGATCCGCGTTGCGCCCGGTGCGACTCGACGGGAGGTCACCGGCGCGGGGGTCGTGATCGCGATCGCCTGTCTCAATGCCTTCTCAGCGGGCGCCTCGAACGTGGCGAACGCGGTCGCGCCGCTGGTCGGAAGTGGCGACCTCTCGATGAACGCCGGCGTGTTGGTGGCTGCACTCGCGATGGGAATCGGGGCGTTCACACTCGGCCGGCGAACGCTCGAAACGATGGGCAATGATCTGACCGAGCTCCCGCTTACCGCCGCACTCGTCGTCTCGCTCGTCACGTCGATCCTGGTCGTCGGGCTCTCCGGGATCGGGATCCCTGCATCGTTCGTCGTGATCGCGACCATGAGCATCGTCGGACTCGGGTGGGGTCGGGCCACCCGCCTCGATCACTTCCCCGAAACGCCGACGGAGCGACCGGCGGAGATCGGAGCGCCCGTCGAAAGCGGGGGTGCACCCGGCGCGATCGAGGAGTCGGACGGATCGCTCAACGTCGCTGACCTCTACGAGCCGGAGACGACCGCGCGCGTGATATTGCTACAGAACGCCGTTCCCGTCGTGGCGACCATCGGATCCTACACGGTCTTTTTCACGGTCCCCTCGCTGTAGCGACCGACTCGTCGATCGGTGGCGAACGTCTGGAGGCAGTTTGCCGACAGTACCGGTCGTTCGAACACGCCCTCCCATGATGGATCGGGACCGGAACACGCGCTCCGTATCCACGGGGTGATCGTATCGAACAGCAAAGCCTAATGATGTGGGTGCTAAATCGAACGGTGATGCCCACTGTAGAATACCTCAATTACGAGACGCTCGATGACCAGGGCTGGTCGATCGACGACGACGACCTCTTCGAGAAGGCCGCCGACGCCGGATTCGACGACGAGGACTACGGTTCCCTCGAGGTCAACCAGGGCGAGTACATCCTGGAGGCGGCAGAGGCGCAGGGATATGACTGGCCGTTCTCCTGCCGCGCTGGCGCGTGTGCGAACTGTGCGTCCATTCTCAAGGAGGGCGAGATCGACATGGACATGCAGCAGATCCTCTCGGACGAGGAAGTCGAGGAGAAGAACGTCCGTCTGACCTGCATCGGCAGCCCCGCCGCCGACGAGGTCAAGATCGTCTACAACGCGAAACACCTCGATTACCTGCAAAACCGCGTCATCTAATCCGGTCCGTCGACGTCGCCGCCATGCGGCATTCGTCGCGGAGCGGGTCCGTTCCGTTTTTTTTTTGATCCACGTTTCGACCCCCCTCTCCACGTCCCATGTCATTCCTATCGGTTATCTTTGGCACCACCAGTATACTTTATAGTAATGGTCCCGAACCGAAGATCGATGAGTGAGACGGAGCATCTACACAAGTTCGCGGTCGAAGCACGAAGCGAGAGTTCGACGAAAGCCGTCGTCGAGACCCGGGATTTCGAGTTCGTCGTCGACGAACCGGAGCCGCTCGGCGGAACCGACGAGGGGCCGAATCCGGTCGAGTATCTGCTCGGCTCGTGGGCGGGCTGTCTCAACGTCGTCGCTAACCTGGTTGCACAGGAACGCGACATCACGATCGACTCCCTCGAGATATCGATCGAGGGTGATCTCGATCCCCGCGCGTTCCAGGGCGTCTCCGACGAGGAACGTGCCGGGTACCAGGAGATCCGCGTGCGGATCGATGCGGAGACCGATGCCGACGAGGAGGAACTTCAGGAGTGGATCGAGGCGGTCGAGAGGCGCTGTCCGGTCGGTGACAACATCCAGAACGCAACGCCCACCGAGATCGAACTCGTCGGCGGGGCGACGCTAGAAACGACTCCGTAGACGACACGGCGGATCGTCCGGTCCGAGCCGTCAGTAGACGACGAGCGCCAGATACAGCTGTCCGATCCCTGCAAGAACCATCACCACGCCGGCGAGTTGTTTCAACCGACCCGAGTACGCCATGATCCGCCCGGCGTTCGAGAGCAGGCCGACCCCGGTCGCGACGGTGGTAGCGACCATCAACGCCGCGACGACCCCTGCGTAGGTAGCCACGAGGAGGATCGCGACGTCGGTCGGCAAGGCGATCGCCCGGGCGATCACGGCGAGGAATATCGGGGCCACACAGCCCGCCCCGGCAAGCGCGTAGCCCGCGCCGAAGAGGCCGAACCCGAGTACGCTTGACCGCCGCTTCGGCAGGGGAATCGACAGGGACGGCGCGCGCCCGGTCACGACGAGCAGCCCGAAGACGACGAGCAGGCCGCCCACGAGCGACTCGAAGATCGTGATGTTCGAGAGCGTCGAGTTCCCGATCCGCACGGTCGCGCCGGCAAGGGCGCCGAACATAGCTAACACTCCACCCCCGGCCGCAATGCCGCGGATCCCCGCGCCGCTGATCGAGGCCTCGTCCGTCTCGACCTGGTTCACGTAGAAGCCGACGTATCCCGGCAACAGCGGATAAGCACACGGCGAGAAGAACGTCGCCACGCCGGCAGTGAGTGCAAACGGCAGGTTCGTCACGAGCGTGGCGTCGGTCATTGGTCCCGAACGTTCTCGATGGCGGTAACGAGTTCGTCGGCCGTGTGGACGCCCGACTCCGACCAGCGAACCCGGCCGGTGGCGTCGATCGCGACGGCCGTCGGGTACGCTCCGACGTCGAGTTTCGAGGCGAGTTCCGCGGTCGGATCCGCGCCGACCAACCAGTCGCCGTCGTGCTCGCGCCACCAGTCGGCGATCTCCCCTTCGGTCACCGATCGACCGACGGCCTCCGTCGTGACGGAGACGAATCGGACGTCGTCGCCGATCCGATCGTTCGCTTCGCCGAGCGCTGGCATCTGCTCGATACAGGGTGGACACCACGTCCCGAAGAAGTCGACGAACGTCGCCCGATCGGGCGCGGGGATCGTGACCTCTCCGTCCCGGCTCCCCGGTGCCTCGATCGTGTCGATCGTGACCGGATCGACGGGTTCGATCCCGGGACCGAGCACTGCCGGTGCGTTCCCGGTCGCGAGCAGTCCGGCTCCACCGAGCGCGCCCGCACTCGCGATCCCGGCGAGGAGGTTGCGGCGTCGCATCCTATCCGTTCACCACCCGTTCAAAGTCGCTCACGACGGTGTCGACATCCACGCTCGATCCGTTCGGGTACGCCCGTTCGACGATCCCCCGCTCGTTGGCGAGCAGGATGAGTCCGTAGTGGGGAAACCGGTATTCCAGGTTTTCGTAGTCGTCGGCGGGGGCCTTTTTGATCTTCAGGCCGAACTCATCCTCGATGAGCGTTTGGCCCGCCTCGTAGCTTTCCGGCCGCAGGAAGTGCCAGTTACCGGTCTCGAGGTTCACGCCCTGCTGGCCGGCGTACTCGCGGAGGACGGCTGCCGTGTCCCGCTCGGGGTCGAAGGTGATCGGGAGGAAGGCGGCTTCGTCGCTGTATCCGTCCTCCGCGGCGACGGCCTGCGCGCGTCGGAGTCGGAGGATGAGCGCGGGACAGACGCCGTCGGGGCAGCTCGTATAAAAGAAGGTCAGCAGGACGGCCCGCTCGCCCTCGAACGATTCGGTCGAGATTTCCTCACTGGCGATCGGATCGGGCAGACTGACCGCCGGGAGCTCGTCGCCGTAGCTCGGGTGGACGGACTCGCTCAGGTCCTGTTCTGGCGGCCCGAGGACGGTGTCGTCGTTGCCCGTCCCCGGAACCATGCCGAGACAGCCCGCGGTGGCAACGGCGCCGGAGGTCGCAAGCGAACGTAAATAGTGACGACGGTCCATAGTTGTGGATACGTCGCAGTACATAAATGCGCCTCGTTGATCTCTGGTGTGCACAAAGCGCGCCAGAACACCCATTACAATGGGCCGAGTACCTCGATGCGTCATGTCCAAAGAGCGCGTGATCGAGTTGCTACGCAAGGCGTACGGCGACGAAATCGAGACGGTGATGAACTATCAGACGAACGCGATCGTCCTCGATGGCGTTCGCGCCGAGGAGATCAAACAGAGCCTGGAGGTCGATATTCAGGAGGAACTCGGCCACGCCGAACAGCTCGGACAGCGGCTCAAACAGCTCGATGCGCGACCGCCGGGATCGGCGGAGTTCACCGCCCGACAGGACTCGCTTCAGCCGCCGGCGGATTCCACGGACGTGCTCGCGGTCATCCAGGGTGTCCTTGACGCCGAGGAGGATGCGATCGATACCTATCGAGATCTGATCGACGCCGCGCAGGCGGCGAACGACCCCGTCACCGAGGATCTGGCCATAACGGTCCTTGCCGACGAGGAGGCCCATCGAACCGAGTTCCGCGGGTTCGAGAAGGAATATCGGAGCGAATGAGGTACTCGCGAAGCGGCTGAGGTACTCTCGGAGCGGATGACGTGGGGGCCGCGAAACGGTAGCACGTTTTGAACCGATCCGGCCGCCTCAGCTCGTCGGGGCCATCCCGAGCGATTCAAACCGATCGGGGCGTATCACACGGTATGAACGGAGACGACGCCCCGGAGGGAGATTCCTCCGAGGATTCACACGAACACGTCGTGCCGGGCAGCGAGGAGGAGATCGCCACCCCGGACGTGCGCGGCCCGGACTTCCGCGGGGAACTCGACATTCAGGAGTTACTCGACACGTACGCGACCACCGGGTTTCAGGCCACCCAGCTCGCTGAGGGGATCGAGATCGCAAAGCGAATGCGGGAGGAGGACGCGACGATCTATCTCACCTTCACCTCGAACATCGTCTCCTCGGGGCTTCGCGAGACGATCGCCTACCTCGTCCGCAAGGGATACGTCGACGTGATCATCACGACCTCCGGCTCACTGACCGAGGACGTGATCAAGACGGCTAAACCCTTTAAGATGGGCGAGTGGGACGCCGACGAGGTCGAACTTCGCGATCGCGGGATCAACCGCCTCGGCAACATCTTCGTCCCCTCCGATCGCTACGTGTGGCTTGAGGAGTACCTCTACGACTTCTTCGACGACTTCTTCGCCGACGAGAAGGTTCGGACGCCGACCGCCTTCGCTCGGGAGATCGGAGAAACGCTCGATGATGAGGACTCGGTGTTAAAACAGGCTGCGGACAACGACGTGCCGGTGTACTGTCCCGCCCTGACCGACGCCGAGGTCGGAAACTTCCTCTACTACTACCGGCAGGGCTACGACTCCGAGGTCGGGATCGAGATCCTCGACGACTACGATTCGATCATCGAGGACGGCCTACTCGCCGAGACAACCGGCCTCATCGCGGTCGGCGGTGGCGTGCCGAAACACCACGCCATCATGACGAACCTCTTTCGTGGCGGCGCCGATCATGCCGTCTACATCTCCACCGGGATGGAGGGTGACGGGTCGCTTTCGGGGGCACCGCCGAGCGAGGCCGTCTCCTGGGGGAAGATCAAAGACGACGAGGAGACGAACTACACCCAGATCGAGGCCGAAGCAACCCTCGTGTTCCCGCTTTTGGTGGCCGGCGCGTTCGTCTGACACGACTCGCTCCGGACCACCCGGACGTGAGAGCTACTGACGTCCGATACCGGTGGCGTCCGCGCGGCTCCTCCGATACGGTTTTGGGTGCTCCCGAAAAAGCCAATTCAAATGCTGTCGCGACAGTTCGTTCGGGAGAACCCTGAGACGGTCCGCAAGGCCCTCGATCACAAGGGCGTCGACGTCGATCTCGACCGGATCCTTGAGATCGACGAAGAGTGGCGGGAACTGAAATCGCGCGGCGACGACCTCCGTCACGAGCGCAACGAGGTGTCCTCGCGGATCGGTCGCCTGAAAGGGGAGGGCAAGGAGGAGGCGGCCCAGGAGGCCATCGAGCGTTCCCAGGAACTCAAAGCGGAACTCCAGGAGATCGAAGAACGCGCAGAACAACTCGAAGACGAACTGGAGAAGTCGCTTTTGACTCTCCCGCAGATTCCCGACGACTCGGTTCCGGTCGGCGCCGACGAGTCCGAAAACGTCGAGCGTCGCCGTGAACTGTTCGACGATATTCGAGATCTGCCCGAGGAGATAATTTCGCATTACGACCTCGGCGAGCAACTCGAGATCCTCGATTTCGATCGTGGCGCCAAGGTGAGCGGCGGCGGCTACTACTTCGCGAAGGGGGATGGCGCGAGACTCGAACACGCTCTCGTGCAGTTCATGCTCGACGTTCACCGCGAGCAGGGCTATCACGACGTCTTTCCGCCGATTCCGATCAACAGCCAGTCCATGCAGGGAACCGGCCAGTTCCCGAAGTTCACCGAGGACGCCTACCGGATCGAGGGTTCGAACGACGAGCCCTACGAGGATGACGACCTGTGGCTGCTTCCGACTGCCGAGGTTCCCGTCACTAACCTCCATCGCGACGAGATCCTCCTGTCTGAAGATCTCCCGCTCAAATACCAGGCCTACTCGCCGAACTTCAGACAGGAGGCGGGCGAACACGGCACCGAGACCCGCGGAATCGTCCGCGTTCACCAGTTCAACAAAGTCGAGATGGTCAACTTCGTCCGGCCCGAGGACAGCGACGATCGCTTCGAGGGACTCCTCGCGGAGGCCGAGGAGGTCCTGCGACGCCTTGAGTTGCCCTATCGGATCCTCGAAATGTGTACCGGGGATCTCGGATTCACCCAGGCGAAGAAGTACGACATCGAGGTCTGGGCGCCGGGCGACGACATGCCCGACGGCCCCGACCGCGGCGGACGGTGGCTCGAGGTCTCGAGCGTCTCCAACTTCGAGGAGTTCCAGGCTCGTCGTGCGGAGATCCGCTATCGCGAGGAACACCATGAGTCCGCCGAGTTCCTCCACACGCTCAACGGGTCCGGGCTCGCCGTCCCGCGCGTGGTGGTGGCGATCCTGGAGTACTACCAGAACACCGATGGAACGGTGACAATCCCCGAGGCGCTCCGTCCGTACATGGGCGGACTCGAGCGCATCGAGGGTCACGATTCAGTCGGAGAATCAGCGCTCGGCAGCGGAGACTGAGCGCCGGCCCTCGTTGACGACCGTTCACGAACGCCGTTTCGATCGCTTACAGGCGCTTATAGGAATTCGCGAACCTCCGAATACCACATGTCGTGGTGGTCGATGGCATCGAGACGCTCCGCGATCTCGACCGCGAGCACGTGCCAGCAGCGCTGGCCCGGATCGTCGTCGTCGAGATTGTACCGCGCGTCCGCACACGTACACTCGCCCTCTTCAACTACGTACTCGTCCTCGTGGCCGACGACGACGGTGAAGTCCCGATATTGCTTCACCCGACGCTCCGCGACGGCCTCGATTGCCCGCGTACCGCGATCGCCGTGCGCCTCGACGATCGCCGTGGCTATCGGTCCCGTCAGTTCGCCCGTCTCCGCAAGCGCCGCGTGCCAGTCGTCGACCGAGTCCACGCATCGGGGTTCAGGAGGCAACGGCAAAACGGCGTCGGTGCGTTCGGACCCGCACGTCGGAACGCCCCGCTTTTAGGGTCGCCGGGCGAAGCCCACGCATGGAACTGGAGGAGGGCGGCGTCGTCATCGAAGTGCCGGAATCGCGAGATGGCGCGAGCGAGGGAACCGGCGAGGGCGTCTTCTTCAACCCGACACAGGAGCTGAACCGCGACGTAACCGTCGCCGTGTTGCGGGCCTACCGCGATCGGGAACCGCGCGCGGAGTCGTATCTCGATGCGATGACGGCTTCCGGCGTTCGCGGCGTACGCGCGGCCAGGGAGGGATACGACGTCACGTGTGTTGACATCGATCAAGACGCGGTCGAGTTAGCTCGGTCGAATCTGGAGCGAAACGGCCTGGACGGGGCCGTCCACCACCGCGACGTCAACGCGCTGCTTCATGAGGGCGTCTTCGACGTGGTCGATCTCGACCCCTACGGGACGCCGATTCCGTTCGTGGATGCCGCGTTCGCGAACGCGCGAAATCTCGTGTGTGTGACCGCGACCGACACCGCGCCGCTTTGTGGCGCCCATCAACGCTCGGGGATCAGAAAGTACGGTGTGGTGCCACAAAACACCGACTACCATCCCGAGATGGGGCTTCGAACGTTGCTTTCCGCACTCGTCCGAACCGCTGCACGATACGATATGGCCGCACGTCCGATCTGTTCGCACGTCTCGCGCCACTACGTCCGGACGTATCTCGAACTCGAAGGCGGCGCCCGCGCGGCCGACGACCGTCTCGAGGAACTCGGCTACGTCCACCACTGTGAGGACTGTCTCCACCGGACCCACGAGTATGGACTGATCGCCGCCGCCGATCGTCCCACGCGCTGTCCGCGATGTGACTCCAAGCGATATCTCGATGCCGGACCGCTCTGGCTCGGTCAGGTGGCCGACTCCGAGTTCGTTCGCGACGTTCTCGACGCGATAGACGACGGGATGGGTGAGGCGAAGCGTGCCCGGAAGCTTCTCTCGCAGGTTGCAGTCGAACTGGACACGCCGACCCACTACGACCAACATCGACTGTACAAACAGTGGAGCGAGCCCGCGATCGCCATGGACGAGTTCCTCGACCGGCTTCGGGCGGCCGGACACGATGCCACGCGAGCCCACTATCGCGGTACCGCGTTCAAGACACCGGCGTCGATCCCGGAGATTCGCGAGGCGGTCCTGGGCGAGTGAGACCCCCTGGCTTTTGTACGATAGCGCCGAAGTGTTCGACGTGCGCGCCACGATCGACGCGACCGTCGAGACGCTCCGAGCGATAGTCAGGACGGTTCAAGACGAGGACGTCACGTTCCTGGCCGCAAGCGTCGCCTACTACGCATTCATCTCGCTCATTCCCTCGCTTTTGCTGCTCGTCTCGGTCGCGAGCTTTCTCCTCGGTGACGCGTTCGCGGCCGCCGTATTGGCTGGGAGCCGCCAGTTCCTCACCCCGGTCGGCCAGGACGCCGTCACGACCGCGATCGCCTCCGCGGAGGGACGAACCGGTGCGACCCTCCTCGGCGCGGCCGTGCTCGTCTGGTCCACTCTCAAGGTGTTTCGCGGACTCGATACCGCCTTTCGGGAGGTCTACGGCGGTGAAGAACCCTCGACCTTTCTGGAGGAGTTCTCCGATGCCGTCTCCGTCGCGGTCGGGATCGGGTCCGGCATCGTGGTGATGGTCGTCATAGGGGCCCTGATCGCGACGCCAGGGATCGGCCGGCTGACCGGGGTCGCCCGGATCGCCGAGATCGTCGGCTTCCTCGTGTTGCCCCTGGTTCTCACGATCGTCTTCGTTCCGATGTACTATATCCTCCCGAACCGACGGATGACGGTCCGGGAAGCGCTTCCCGGGGCCGTCCTGGCGGCGGTCGGATGGACGCTGCTCCAGGCGGGCTTTCAACTCTATGCGGCCGGCGCCGGACAGTATCAGGTGTACGGAGTTCTCGGCGGGATCCTCCTTCTCGTCACCTGGCTGTATCTCGCCGCGATCGTCATCATCGTCGGCGCCGTCTGCAACGCCGTGCTTGCGGACCGGCAACTCCAAGGGGGGCCCGACCGAGCCACCGATATGGGCGACCGCGAGGACACCGACGCGCGCGCCGCGGACGAGAAGGAGACGCCACGTGGCGCACCCGACGTCGCCGAACTCCACGAGGAGGTCACCGGACTCCGTGCGGACTTCGAGGCGTTCGAGGACGACGTCGAACGGCGAACCGTTGATAGACCCCGGCTCGAAACGGAGCTCAAGGCGTACGTTCGTCGGCGGATGCGCCGCGGACACGCCCGCGGATGGGGACCGTATCTGGTGTTGCTGTACGGGACGGTCCTCACCCTCGGCGCGTTCTACTTCCTCGAAGGGATCTACGCGATCGCCGCGATGCTCATCCTTGGGCTCTCGACGCTCGGGCTCTATACTCTGTTCGTCATCGTCGGGATCGGGTTCAATGCGCTCGAAGCGCCGGGGAAGGCGATCGACTACGTCCGCGACCGCGGCGAGGAGTGATAATGACGCGCGGCATCGGCGAGTCCGCGGTCGTCGACGCGCTACCGGACGCTGCCGTCGTGGCCGGAGCGGCAGTCACTACGCTCGGCGACACGTGGTTCGTTTTCGTCCTGCTGGCGGCTACCTATTGGTTCCTCCCGTCGCGACTGGCGCGCGATCCGCGTCGATCGGGGGCTACGCTCGTCGCGATCGTGACCGGCACGCTCGCGGCACTCACACTGTTGAAGGTCGGGATCGGCGTCCCCCGTCCGCCCGCGGCGGCGTCACCGGCGCCACCACCCGACTGGCTCCCGACCGTCCTCGAGGGCTGGTTCGCGGGAGTGACCGAATCCGACGGGTTCGGGTTCCCGAGCGGACACGCGACAAGCGCCGCCGTGACCTATCTCGGGTTGGCGGCCGTCCTCGATAAGTGGCACGGACCCCGGACGCGGTTCTTCCTCGCCAGCATCGTCGTGGTCGCCGTGGGGGTTTCACGCGTGGTTCTGGAGGTACACTATCTCGTCGACATCCTCGCCGGCTGGCTACTCGGTGCGGCTCTGTTGGTTGCCGGACTCGCGCTTGCCGGGAACCGCTCGTCGACGCGCCGCGACCTCGATCCGGGACGTCCGTTCCTTGCGGCCGCGTTCGTGGGCGTACTCGGAATGCTCGTCGCGTTCCGACTGGGCGAGCCGGAGAGCCTCGCGATCGCGAGCGCCGCCGCCGGAACCGCTCTCGGCGGCGCCGTCGGATGGGGTCGCTGTGAGGGTTCGGAACCACCGGTCTCGATTCCGGTTGCGGTCGGTGCGTTCCTCGTCTCGGGACCGCTGTGGCTGCTCGCGTTGACGGACGTCGTTCCCTCGGTCGCCAGCGCGGTCCCCGCCTTCCTCGCGAGCGCGATCATCCTTGCGACACCACGTCTCTCGGAGCGGTTCGGCGACGATTGGTGGTAGTGACGACTGACGGTGACGGTGATACTGAGACGCGGTGACCACGATCAGCGAGCGTCACCACGACGCTGACGCGGCGGGATCCTCCGTTCACTCCGTCTGCCGGTCGTCTTCGGCTCCGACGTCGTCGCTCTCCTCGCTGCCCTCGTCGTCGTATTGCGATTCCCCGTATCGCTCGGACAGCTCGTCGGCGTACGATAGCTTATCGTTGGCCTTTCGAAAGACGCCGAGGAGGGTGTGGATCTCCCGATCGGTCGGGTGTGCGCGTCCGAGCACCCGTCTAAACAGGGTTTGGCATCGGTCGCGGCGATGCTCGCGGTGATCAGCATGTTCGAGGAAGTCCCCGAAGTATTGGTGGAGCCGCTCGATGTCACCCTCGGCTGCCCGTTTGCGTTCGACGTCGGGTAGCTGGTACTCGTCGACGGTGAGATCGCGAAGCTCGTACAACAGGACGGTCGCGGCCTGTCCGAGGTTGAGAACCGGATATTCCTCGTCGGCCGGGATCGAACACACCTGATCGAGGCGGGCGAGTTCATCGTTGTTGAGTCCCTTGCTCTCGCGGCCGAAGACGAGCGCCGTGCGCGTCTCGACGGTCGCAAGCGACTCGCGCAGTTCCGTCGGCGTTGAGAAGGGATATCGAACGTGCCGTCTGGCGTCCTCCCCGGTGATCGCCGTACAGCCGACCGTGTGATATCGGTTTATCACTTCATCGAAGGTCACCGTCTCGGCGTTGGGAAGGACGTCCTCGCGGGCGTGTCCGGCGAACCCGTACGCCTCGCCATCCTCCGGAAGCGCCGGCGGGTCGATCAGTTTGAGCTCCGAGAGCCCGAAATTCTTCATTGCGCGGGCGATCGTCCCGACGTTCCCCGGCGTTTCCGGTTCGACAACGACGACGACGGGCGCCCTCGATCGCGGCTCCGACGGGGGCGTCTCCGCCGGGGCGGTATCCGGATCGCTCATCGGTCCGCACGCGGGTACTCCGTCGACAGGTCGAGGTCGCTTTCGGCGATCGCCTCAGGATCGACGCGCTCGGCCTCGCGTTCGGCCGCCTCCTCGTCGTCCTCGACGTATGATCGGATGTCGATCCGCCGTCCCTCGAAGTCCGCTTCGAGCCGGTCTTGAACCTCGTTTTGTCCCGGCGGATCCGGGAGCCCTTCCGGGTCCGCATCCACATGCTCGAGGCCGCCGTATCCCTCCGGTGCGCGATTTCCGGCGGCGTACCACTCGTGGAACTGATCGGCAAACTCGGCCGATCCCTTGTGTTCGCGGCCCCCCGCCTCCCGGAACCAGTAGAGGAAATCCTGCTCGTGATCCGCACACAGCAGTAGCTCGCCGAGCGGCTCGCCGTAGACGATCGCGGCCGGGGTGGCCCGGTGGATGTCCGATTTCCCGTGTTCGATATAGCAGGCGTCACACGGCTCCTCGACGAGCTTTTGGAGGCGAACCAGTCGTTCGCGTGGTTCCTCGGGGATCTCATCGAGTGGTTTGAACTCCCCGTTCTCGTCGAATATCTCGGACTCCTCGAACCGCCAGCCACGAAGTCCGACGCTCACCTTTGACATGTCCGGATCTGGGCGACGCGACGGTATAAGCACGTTCCTCCGGAGCGACCAGTCGGCGTTCGGTCACCGTTAAGTCGGCTCTCAGCTCTCCTCCCGTGAGTCGATTTTCGACCGTCAACTCCGAGTCGATTTCCGGACCGCCTATGGTGATCGGGGCCGTTCGATCCCCCATGCGAACTGTAGACGCAGCGGGACTCACGATCGGGGACGATCGTCCCCCGCGGATCATGGGTGTGCTCAACGTCTCCGAGGAGTCGCCGTATGACCCGAGCGTCTTCGACGATCCCGGAGAAGCAGCGGCTTACGTCGATTCGGAACTGATCGGGATGGGCGCCGACATCGTCGACGTCGGCTTGGAATCCGCGAACAAACGGTTTGACGTCCTCTCTGCCGAGCAGGAACTCGACCGACTCGAGACGGCGATCGAAGCCATGGAGTCGACCACTGGCGACGCCGTCTGGTCGATCGAGACTCGCTATCACGAGGTCGCGGCGGCGGCACTCGATCGCGGATTCGATATGGTCAACGACATCTGTGGGTTTGCCGACCCCGAGATGCCCGACGTCTGTTCGGCTCGCGACGCGGCCGTGGTGAAGATGGCCTCCCCGCCCGATCTCGAACGACCGGGCGCGATCGCGGACGTCGACGACATCTACGAAGCGCTCTCCCGGAACGGGTTTACCGAACGCACGATCCTCGATCCCGCCTTCGGGGGCTGGACCGAGGACAAGACGCTTGCTGACGACCGCGAGACGTTCCAGCGACTCAGGGAGTTTCGCGGCTACGGTCGCCCGATCCTGGTGTCGATAAACCGGAAGAACTTCCTTCGTGAGATCGTCGGCCGCGAGACGGAGGAAGCGCTCCCGGTGTCGCTTGCGGCGACGTCGATGGCAGTCGAGCGCGGCGCACACGTGATCCGAACTCACGACGTCGCGGAGACGCGCGATGCCGCCGCGATCGGGGCGGAGTTCGCCCGCGAGAGGGTCCGTGAGACCGTCTCGGGGGCTGAACTCGAGGAGCTCGACGTCACGACCGTTAGTGAGGCATCTCGCCATCTCGACCGGCTCGGAGCGGACGCATCGATCGCTACGGAGAGCGTCGTTCGGGCCGTCGAGGTGTCCGGTCTCGCCTCTGACCAGCTCCGGGCGGTCGAGTCGGCGACTGAGACGACGAATGCTGCCCTCGCAGTGGCCGGAGCCTCCCGATGTGAGACGGCCGCAACGGACGGGTCGGGAGGGAAGAGGGGGACCGACTTCGATCGGACGGACGCGCGGGGGCTGCTCGTCGGCACGCCGGCTGCGCTCTCGTGTGTCAGCGATCGGCTCGCCGACGGTGCGGATGCGACCGGTCGAGCCGGTGAGAAGAGTTCTACGCTGGCCGATATCGCTTCGGTTTTGGAGCGGATCGCCGATCCGGATCGATGATCCGAACCGCACTCCCGCTCCCGTCGAGCGCGAACGCTTCGTGTTCGGGTGCGCGATGGTGAACTTCGAGACGTGGGAGCCGGTCTATGAGGCGGTTCTTGCGGACTTCGGCTTCGATCGGGCGGACGACGAGCACGCCCGCGACGTCGCAAACGCATTCGCGACGCCGTTCGATCCCGGTCGGTTCGACGGGTTCGAGGGATCGACGGTGGCGATCGCCGGCGCAGGACCATCGATCGAGAACGCATCCGCGGTCGAACGTGCGCACGGAGCGGACGCGGTCCTCGCCGCCTCCACGGCGGCCGACGTCCTCCTTGATGCCGGCGTCGAACTCGACGCGATGATCACTGATCTCGACAAAAACCCCGAGACGGGCCGTCGTCTCAGTGAGTCCGGCGTCCCCGTGGTCGCACACGCACACGGCGACAACGTGCCGGCCGTCCGCGAGTGGCTGCCGCGGTTCGCCGACGAGCACGTCCTCGCGACCACGCAGGCCCGTCCGCGTGGGAACGTGTATGGGTTCGGCGGCTTCACGGATGGCGATCGGGCGGCGTTTCTTGCCGATCACTTCGATGCTGCGGAACTCGTGTTCGTCGGCTGGGACTTCGACGATCCGACGGTCGACCCGATGAAGATGCGGAAACTCCGGTGGGCCGAACGCCTGCTCGCCTGGCTTGAGGTGCGTCGAGACGAGCGATTTGCGGTGCTTGAGGGACGTCGACCATCGGTTCCGATGGAGTGGCCCACGGACTGATAGAGTGGCCCACGGACTGACGATCCGATCGTGACATGCGAGTTTCGATCGTGATCGCGTTCGCGGTTCTCCGGCGGATCGGCGTCTGTGAGTCGGTCACGTTCGCGGTCCGTAACGCACCATTTATAACTGCGCCGACGGTACTTGACCCACGACCATGCCGAGTTCCAACGGGCCCAAAAAGGCGACGCGCAACAAGCTTTCGAACGCGCCGCGCGAGCGCGGCGCTTCTCCGCCACAGCGAGCGATTCAGGAGTACGAGGAGGGCCAGAAGGTCCACCTCAAGATCGACCCGAGCGTCCAGAAGGGACGCTTCCATCCCCGATTCGACGGCCACACCGGAACGGTCATCGGGAAACAGGGGTCCGTATTCAAAGTCGAGATCAACGACGGCGGCAAACGGAAGACGCTCCTCGTCTCGGCCGCCCACATGCGCGCACAGAGCTGATCCGGGAGTTCACGCGAGATGACTATCTTCAAGGAGAAGCTCGAGGAGGAGAACATCACGGTCGCCGAGGCGAAGGAGGTCCTCGCCGACATCGAGGCGGAGCGCGCCGCCGCCGAGGACCGCGATCTCCGGTACGAACTCGCCCGCGCGATCGAACACGTCAACCGGTTCGCCACGCTCGAAGGCGAGGAGTCCCGCGAACTCGTCGAGGAACTGCTCGAACTCGAGTACGTCGACGAGCGGGCCGCGATCAAGATCGCCGACTTGCTGCCGGACGACAGGACTGAGCTCCGATCGGTGTTCGCCCACGAGCGATACTCGCTCGATGGCGACCAGCTGGACGGGATACTGAACGTCCTCGCGAAGTACGTGTAGCCGCCTCGCGAGTCGACCCTCGGCCGCCCGTCGCTCGTGGACCGATCGCATCACGTCCATCGGGTCCGAACGTCGAATCGACCGCCTCACGGCGGACGATTTTTAAGTATCACCTCCCCATAGACATGGGTATGAACGACCCTCAGCGCTCGCGCGCCCTGCCGGACGGTGGAACCGATGCCCGTTCGGATGGCGAGGCCGACTCCGATTCCGGCTCGGCTGCCGACTCCGCGTTCGAGTCCACCGAGGACGATCGGAAGTTCGCGGTGGCGATCGACGTGTTGCCCACCGGCCGGCCGGGCGACGAGCGGCCCCAGTACCAGAAGTCGCCGATCGCCTACGCGCTGGGGGAGTCGGACTTCCGGCTCTTCGAGCTCACCCTGACCGAGGAGGCCGACCTCTCTGTCGGTGACCGGATCGCCCTGGAGCCGACCGACGACGAGGTGGTCTCACGATACCGCGAGGTCGATTTCGACGAGTTGACCCACAACGCGGCTGCCGAGATCGAGTACGCCGTCGAACGGATCGTCGAGGAGAACGAGCAGCGGTTCGTCGACTTCTACAACGAGGCCGAGCCGATCACGCTCCGGCTTCACCGACTCAATCTGCTTCCCGGGATCGGCAAGAAGCTGCGGAACACGATCCTCGACGAGCGAAAGCGTGGCCCCTTCGAGAGCTTCGAGGACGTCTCCGATCGGATCTCGGGACTGCACCGTCCAAAGGAGGTTCTCGTCGAACGGATCATCGAGGAGATCCGCGAGGAGGACCTCAAATACCGGGTGTTCGTCGATCGTAACGACGAGTGAGGCGACCGCGACGGTGAATGTGGACGACCGCGACGACGGGTGAGGACGCGGCGTCTCCGCGCCTTCGACGCGAAGCGGGACGTTTACCGGAATGCCACCGTTACTGTGGATAATGACCGAGCCATCTCCTCGTGCGGACGGCGGGAGCGCTCCCGTCGCGGGCGAACGCGATCCGGATGGACTGATCCGGCGGGCCGGCCTCCGCGTCGATCCCGATCAGGACCAGCATTTCCTCGTCGACGATCGCGTTCTCGATCGGATCCCGACGTATCTTCCGGCCGACGCGGATCGCTCCCGACTTCTCGAGATCGGCGGCGGGGCCGGCGCGCTCACCGACCGCCTCCTCGGGACGCTCCCTGACGACGGTCGTCTGTCCGTGATCGAACGACACGATGGCTACGCGGCGTTCATTCGCGAGGAGTTCGACGACGCGGTTCGAGCCGACCGACTCGATGTGATCCACGGGGACGCACTCGAGGTGGAACTCCCGGAGTTTACCGCCTGTGTCTCGAATCTCCCGTACGGAATCTCCTCGGAGATAGTCTTTCGACTGCTGCCCGAGAAGCGACCGCTCGTGTTGATGTTCCAGGCGGAGTTCGCGGAACGAATGGTCGCGGAAGCCGGAACCAGCGAGTACGGCCGGCTGTCGGTCTCCGCGCGTCACTACGCGGACGTCGAGTTGGTCGAGCACGTCCCCCGTGAAGCCTTCGAGCCGAAGCCGGCCGTCCGGAGTGCGATCGTTCGATGTACACCCCGTGACCCCGACTACGAGGTGCCCGACGAGGCGTTCTTCTTGCGGTTCGTCAAGGCGCTGTTCACTCAGCGGCGCAAGACGCTTCGAAACGCGATCCGAAACACAGGGCACATTTCCGGTCTGGCCGAGCCGGAGGCGGTCGTCGAGGCGATCGACGAGGATGTCCTCCGACGGCGTCCGGGAACCCTCGAACCGTCCGCATTCGCCGAACTTGCCACGATCGCGTACGAACGCGGGGAGCCCCACGATCCCTGATCAAAGCACGACCGGGAATGCGTCTTCGAATCCGAACCCGAAAATGAACGTTCTTAACCGATCACGGCGAACCACCCCACGAGAGGACACGATCGTTGTGAACGGACGCTTGAACTCGTGGCTAGCGGGGGGACACCCCGGTGCGGTGATCGATCGATGACGGCGATGGAATCGGTCTGGCCCGGGAACGGGCAGGTGGCGCTGGGGATGATGGAACGGCTCGGGGCGAGCCTCGCCATCGTCCTGTTCGTCTTCCTCGTTCGCCATCTCGTCCGTCGATACCGCGTCTCGAAAGGGCCGGATCTCGGAACCGTCAAACGCCTCGCGCTGTCGACGGTGATGGCAGCGACCACGGCCGTCGGCGTTCTCGGATTGATCGGATTGTGGGGACTCGGCGACCAGCTACTGGCGGCGTACGGCCGTCTCGAACTTGGTTCGCAAGTTCCAAACATCGTCCTCGCCGTCATCGTTCTCGGCGGAGCCTACGCGATCACGGACTTCCTCGGACAGATCATCGGGGAGGTAGTCTCCACCGGCAAGACGATCACCTCCCACCAAAAACAGGTGATCTACCGGTTGACACAGCTCTCGATCTACTCGCTGGCGGCGCTCGTGGTCATCGGGCTATTCACCGACAACCTCGGAAACCTCCTCGTCGGCGCGGGGTTCCTCGGCATCGTCGTCGGCATGGCGGCACGTCAGACTCTCGGGTCGGTGCTCGCCGGAGTCGTCCTGATGATCTCACAACCCTTCGCGATCGGTGATTGGGTCCAGTTCGGCGACTACGAGGGGACCGTCACCGAGATCACGATCTTTCACACTCGACTCCAGACGTTCGACGGGGAACAAGTCACCATCCCGAACGATCGCATCGGAAACGACGTGATCGTCGATCGGTCCCGAAAGGGGCGTCTACGGATCGAGGTCGAGGTCGGCATCGATTACGCCGACGACCCTGACCACGCCGCCGATGTCGCTCGAAAGGCGACGGCGGCGATCGATGACGTGAGGACTGCGCCGCGTCCGAAGGTCGTTGCCAAGCGGTTCGGGGACTCCTCGGTCGTACTCGGCGTCCGCTTTTGGATCGATCAGCCAAGCGCCAGAAAGCGGTGGCGGACGCAGTCGAAGGTCATCTCGGCGGTACACGAGGCGTTCTCGAACGAGGGGATCACGATCCCCTTCCCGCAGCGGACGCATGGCTCGCGTCCTGAGGAACTCTCGGTCACCGTGGGATCTCCGAATTCGTCGGGGGAATCGAGCGTCGATGGGAGCGAAAATCCGAGAAACACCCGGTCATCGGCTGACGGGAACGGATCGGGAGGTTCCGGATGACCGATCTCGCGGAGCGGCGCGGGGCGGAGACGACCGTCTACCAGCCGGCCGAGGACTCCGGACTCCTCGCCGAGGCGGCGATCGAGGAGGCGACCGGCCGGGTGCTGGAGGTTGGTACCGGATCCGGGTGGGTCGCAAAGCGAGTCGCGGAACGGGCGGATCCCGAGGCCAACATCGAGGTGGTCGCAAGCGATCTCAATCCACACGCATGCCGACAAGCGCGGGAGCGCGGACTCTCAGTCGTCCGCGGGAACCTTCTCGACCCGTTTCGGGCTGAATCGTTCGACACGGTCCTGTTCAACCCCCCGTATCTTCCGACCGATCCCGAAAACGAATGGGACGACTGGATGGAAACTGCCCTCTCCGGTGGCGAGACCGGTCGAGCCCTCATCGATCCGTTTCTCGACGACGTGGGTCGGGTGTTGACGTCGGGCGGCTTCGTCCTGTTGCTCGTGAGTTCGCTTGCCGGCTACGAAGCCGTGCTCTCGCGCGCGGAGGAGGCGGGTTTCGATCACGAGGTCGTTCGCGAGGAGTCGTATCCCTTCGAGACGCTTTCGATCCTCCGACTGTTCTGAACGAAATTCTCCGAGGGTCTCCGTTGTGATTGAGATTACTAGAAGAAATAATCTGCATTAGTAAATATTAAACTGCGGCATATCTAACTTCCGTCGATGACTGAACGAGTCGCGACCACGCCGGGGCTGTTTCCGCTCCCGGATTGGGCGAAGGAGACGCTTTCGGAGTTGAAGGGCCACCAGAAGGGCGACCTGTTGAGCGGCGAGGAGGGTCGCGAGATCGTCGAGACCTACGACGAGGTTCGCTCCGAACTGATCGACGACCAAGTCGACGCCGGACTCGACCGAATCGTCGAGGGCCAATCGCGATGGGACGACATGATCGCCCATCCGTTGACGATCGCCGACGGTGTTGAAACCGGCGGCATCGTCCGATATTACGATAACAACAACTTCTATCGGGATCCGCAGGTTCGAACGGAGCCGTCCCCGAGCGGGGACGTCGCCGACGATCTCGCCGCTGCGACGGCGGACGCTCCCGATGATTCTGACATTCAGGCGGTCCTTCCGGGACCGTACTCGCTTGCCGACCTGGCGACGAACGAGACGTCCCACGACGAGGAGGCATTCCTCGATACGATCGCAACGTTTCTCGCCGAGGAGGTCGACGCGCTCGGCGAACACGAGACGCTCTTCCTGCTTGAGCCCTCGTTCGCGGAGAACCCGCCGGGCGATGGCGAGGACGCGCAAGCGAGCGCGGCGATCGATACGGTCGCCGATGCGAGCGACGCCGAGGTCGTCGTTCACACCTACTGGGGTGCGATCCCGGAGAAGCCGTACGCACACCTGCTCGATGCCGATATCGACGCGGTAGGGATCGATCTCGTCGCCGCCGATCGCGAGGACTCCGTGTATAATGTTCAGGAGTACGGTGCGACGGATTCGATCGCCCTCGGTGTAGTCGACGGACAGAATACCCTCGTCGAGACGCCGGAGACAATCGGCGAACGCGTCGAATGGTTCGAATCGCAGGTACCGGTCGACGACTTCGAGACGACCTACGTCACTTCGAACACCGAGCTGTTCTATCTCCCCGAGAACAAGTATAAAGCGAAGCTAAACGCCCTCGTTGCGGGCGTGGAGGTGCTTTCATAATGGTTCGAATACCCGAGGCCAACCGCGAACAGTTCCGTCCCGAGGCGCATCCGAACGATCACTTCCTGTTGACGACCGTGGTCGGATCGTATCCGAAACCGAAGTGGCTCAACCGCACCAACGAACTCGTCGACGATCCGGACTCGAAGTTCGACGAGGATGACCTCGCGGAGGCCCACGACGACGCCTGCCGGCTCATCACCTGCGAACACGAGCGGACCGGCCTCGATACGGTCGTCGATGGCGAGATGCGACGCAACGAGATGGTCGAGTTCTTCGCCCACCGGATACCCGGCTACGAGTTCAACGGCCCGGTGAAGGTGTGGGGTCACAATTACTTCAATAAGCCCTCCGTCGTCGAGGAAGTCAGCTACGACGAGCCCTGGCTCATCGATGAGTTCGAGTTCACGAGCGAGGTGGCGAGCCGGCCGGTCAAGGTCCCGATCACGGGGCCGTACACGCTCGGATTCTGGGCGTTCAACGAGGCCTACGAGACTACCGAGGATCTGGTCTATGACCTCGCCGATCTCGTCAACGAGGAGATCGAGCGACTAGTCGATGCCGGTGCACGGTACATTCAGATCGACGAACCCGCGCTTGCGACCACTCCCGAGGACCATGCTATCGTCGCGGAGGCGCTCGAGCGGATCACCGCCGGGATCCCCGAGGAGGTCCGGATCGGGCTTCACGTCTGTTATGGCGACTACTCGCGGATCTACCCCGAGTTGAACGAGTTCCCGATCGACGAGTTCGACGTCGAACTGTGTAACGGCGATTATGAACAGGTCGATGTATTCACCGACCCCGAATTCGAACCGGATCTGGCCCTCGGCGTCGTCGACGCCCACACGGCGGAGGTCGAGTCGGTCGCGGAAATAAAACGGAACGTTCTCCAGGGGCTGAAGATCGTGCCGCCCGAGAAGCTCACCATCTCGCCCGATTGCGGGCTCAAGCTGTTGCCCCGCGAGATCGCCTACGGAAAGACCGAGAACATGGTGACCGCCGTCCGGGAGATCGAGGCAGAACTCGACGCGGGCGAGATCGACCTCGAGGATCCTCTGGCTAACTACTGAGTCCGGATCGGTGCGGGCGGACTCCGATAGTCGGTCGATCGTGGCGGAGCGGCGACCGTACCGCAGAAGCTAAACCCGCCGGTCATCCCAACTTCACCAATGAGTCTCTCGATCTCCGAACGCATCGAGTCGTCACCGGAGGCGGCGTGGGTCGCGACGGTCCTCGCCCTGGTGGTCGGCTTTGCCGGCGGGGCGCTCCTGTTCCCCCGCTACGTCTACGACCGGTTCCTCTGGCGATACTTCTGGGGACCGGTCGCTGCCGACGGGGAGGGCGCCCAATGTGCCGTTCGGTACCCGGATGGCGGCGTCGAGTACCTCGACAGCACGGCCGCGTGCAGCGATGCGGCCGCCTCCGCGAACGCCGTCGTCGCCTCCCCCGGCTACACCACGGTCTCCACGATCTCCTATATCGTCATCTTGCTGATCGCGCTCCTCGGCGTCTTGTTCCTGCTTCGTCGGCTGGGAATCGGCGAGGAGAAGCGGTTCTTCTTCGCGTTGTTCCCGTTCGTCCTCTTTGGTGGCGCCCTTCGAACGATCGAGGATGCCGGCGTCGCCGCCCTCGCGGCCGGCGGCGAACACCTGGTTCCGGCCCCCTGGACCGCGCTGTTGATCAGTCCGTTCATCTATGTAACCGTCTTTCTCGTAACGCTCGTGTGTGTGATCGTAGCGTACGCGCTTGCCGACCGGGGCCTCATGAACGATTATGCGAGGCCGCTTTTTGCAATGGGGACGATCGCGGTCATGGCCGCGATCGGGTATCTCGCCGTCCTCGCTGTCACGACCGAGTTCGTGACGTTTCATGCCTCCGTGGTGACGGTGACCCTCGCGATCGCGACCGGAACGACGGCCATCACCTGGTGGCTCATCGGGCGTTTCAAACCCTCTATCAACGATGGAACCGGCTATATCGGACTCGTCGTCATCTGGGGACACGCGATCGACGGTACCGCGAACGTGATCGGGTTGAATTGGATGCCGGTGCTGACCGGCTCCCCGAATCTCGTCCCGAAACACGTGGTTAACGCCGCGATCATTCGGTGGACCGGACGCTACCTTCCCGAATCGATCGTCGCCGTCACCGGCGACGCCTGGCCCTTCCTCCCGGTGAAACTGGCGGCCGCGACGTTCATCGTGTGGGTGTTCAACGAGGAGATGTTCGAGGAGTCGCCACGATACACCGTCTTACTGATGGTGACCGTTCTCGCGGTTGGACTCGGCCCCGGAACCCGCGACGTCCTGCGTGCGACCTTCGGCGTGTAGTGTGGATATCGACGATCCAACCGACATCTCGATCGAATGAGAACGATTCGAACTGCGAATTCTGTTGAGTCGGTCGCTCGGAACCCCGAAAACACCGATCTCGGTACTCGGTAGCGGTCCCGGTATCACGTCTCTCATAAGCGTTAACCGTGAGGGGGACCTCCTTTCGGTTGCAATGTCGAAAGGTACGGTTGATTTCTTCAACGACACTGGCGGTTACGGTTTCATTACGACTGACGACGCGGATGAGGACGTGTTCTTCCACATGGAGGACGTCGGCGGTCCCGACCTCGAAGAGGGACAGGACGTCGAGTTCGAAATTGAGGACGCTCCGAAGGGCCCGCGCGCGACGAACGTCGTTCGTAGCTAAGCCCCTCCCCGTAAAGACGCCAGCGTCACGCTGACGGTTTGCAGTTTTCGACGCGTTCGCTCGGAAGCGGTTTCGGGCGCCCGCGTTTGCATCGTTTGACTCGTCACCGACGGGTCTTTTCGCCGCGAGCCGAGCACACTTCCCGGAGCTACGCGTCCGCGATCTCGTTTGCCGCCTCCAGCAACTCCTCGTGCAGTTCGCCGTTCGAGGCGACGAGCCCGACCGAGTCGTGTCGCCAGCGGTTCCCGTCCAGATCGGTGACCCTGCCGCCCGCTCGTCGGATCAACGTGACCCCGGCGACCGTATCCCACGGATTCGTCTCGACGTTCGTGATCGCGCCCTCGAGGCTGCCGTCGGCGATCGACGCGAGTAGAGCCTGCGCGCAGCCGATGCGTCTCGCGTCGCCGAAGCGCCGGACGACCGCCTCGCACGCGCGAGCGTACTCGTCGCGCCGATCCATCGCCCACCACATCGCCGGGGCGACGATCGCCGCCTCCGGATCGTCGACATCGCTCGTTGCGATCGGCTCGCCGTTCCGGGTGGCACCGTCCTCGTCGGCGATGTAGGTGTCCTCGAGTGCGGGCATCGCGGTCGTTGCCGCGATGGGATCGCCATCCTCGACGGCCGCCACGACGGTCCCCCACACCCGATTCTCTCGGACGTAGTTGCTCGTTCCGTCGATCGGGTCGATGATCCAGGCCGCCCCCGACTCCGGAACGGCTTTCAGTTCGTCCTTCTCTTCGCCAACGATCGCATCGTCGGGGAACGCGTTCCGAATCACGTCGATGGCCTCCCGTTGGGCCGCGTGGTCGGCCGCCGTGACGACGTCGGTCTTTCCGGATTTGGTCTCGGCGTCGATCCCGGTTCGAAAGCGGTTGTGGGCCACGCGGGCGCCGGCGCGGGCCGCGCGCTCCGTGATCGTCGTCCGGTCGGCGCGTTCGGTCATACCGGGGAGTGGATCGGCCGCGCCCCTTAACGCATCGATCGGGGAGATCCGGATAACCGATCCGGACTCTCGCGTTCGATCGAAAATAATTAACTCAGTTTCGAATTCGCGTACCTTTATATGGATGTCGGTCCTGATACCTCGTATGCGCCCCGAGGAAGCGGTCAGACAGATCGAGTACGCGATCGACGCCAACCTGGAAGAGATCGGACAGCGAAGCGCCGCCGGCTACCGCCACACCTTCGAACGCGTCGCCGAGCGTGCTGACGGCCGTGCCGTCTATGAACTCGCCTGTGAACTCGCCGCCGAGATCTCCGCCGGCTCGCGTCCGGACCCAGCGGAGGCGAACGCGACCGCCGAAACCGTCCTCGCCGACCGCGCCTACACTGACGGCGGACGGTAACGCGTCCCGCTCGTCGGCGTCGACCGCTTCATCACTCGATCGCTTCTTCCCGGCTCGCTTTTTCCCGTTCGCCACGCTCGCGTTCGTTCGAATTCGCTATCTCCCGTTCGTCCCGAGCGCGGCTGCTGTGCTCGGGACGTGACTTCCGTGGAGAATTTTTGCGAGGGAAGAGCGCTCCAAGAGCGGTCTTCCGCATCACGGGTGTGACCCCGGCGATGCGAGGGGAGGGATTTGAACCCACGGACCTCTACAGGAGCGGATCTTGAGTCCGCCGCCGTTTCCGGGCTTGGCTACCCTCGCACGCATTCTGGAGATAATCCCGATCAAGGTTTAAGCCTCCGGTTTTCCCTGGCGGTGATTCGGTGCGATTCCGGAGATCGGGACTCGGATCGGTGCTCCCATTGGCATCGATCCGTGGTCGGCTCCGCCGGGAGTTCTCCCATACCGTTTAGACGCGTGGGCCCGTTCGATCCACATGGACGAACACACCCGTGATCCGGGAGTCGCACCGCCGCTCGGCGATCCGACCGGGTGGCGACGCGACGACCGCATCTGGGAGCATGCGACGCTTCGGCGCGCGAGCGAACACGGGATCCGACTTTTCAACGCCGGCGAGTACCACGACTCACACGATTGCTTCGAGGACGAGTGGTACAACTACGGGGCCGGAACCGTCGAATCGGCCTTCCTCCACGGCATGGTTCAGGTCGCCGCGGGCGCCTACAAGCACGCCGATTTTAACAACGACGACGGAATGTGTAGCCTCTTTGAGACCGCGCTGGAGTATCTCCACGGCGTTCCGGACGACTTCTACGGGGTTGACCTTGAGGACGTCCGCAGTACGCTCCATGCGGCGCTTGCGGACCCGGCCGCCATCGACGGCTGGCGCATCACGATCGACGACGCACGGCCGGAGGCGTATCCGGTCGACTACGAGTACGTCGAGGCGCTTAAGAACGGTCCATGAGTTCCCGACTCGCCCTCTTTTGCGATCCGATCCCCACTTATTCGCTCGTCCGGTACTCAAAGTATGCGAATCGTCGAGTTGGGTGATGGTCGACCCGAGATCGCGGTGGTTGCGGCCATCCATGGCGATGAGCCGTGCGGTGTCCGCGCCGTCGATCGTCTCATCGCCGACGAGATGGCCTACGAGCGGCCGATCAAGCTAATCGTCGCCAACGAGGAGGCACTCGAAGCGGGCGAGCGATATCTCGAGGAGGACCTCAACCGGGCGTTCCCGGGCGATCCGGACGCGGACACCCACGAGGGGCGGCTCGCCCACCAGCTTCTCTCGGAGCTGACCGGGTGTACAACCCTCGCGCTCCACTCGACGCAGTCGTACGCTGAACCCTTCGCGGTCATCGATACGATGGACGAGGTCGCCCGCGGCGTGGCCCCTCATCTGCCGGTCGAGGCGGTCGTCCAGACCGACGCGTTCACCGAGGGGCGACTCATCGAGGACCCCCACACGATCGAAGTGGAGTGTGGTCTGCAGGGGTCCGAGGAGGCCGCCGACAACGCCTACTGGCTCGTGCGTGCGTTCCTGGCGGCGACGGGAGCGCTTTCGGCACCGGGTTCCGAAAGCGTCGTCGATGCGGGCGGCCGTGGCGACGTTGACGTCTTTCGACTGTCCGAGCGGATCCCGAAGCCGTCGGCCACCGAATACGAGGTGTTCGTCCACAACTTCGAACGCGTCGAGGTCGGAGAACGGTTTGCCGCCGCCGACGGCGAGCCCCTCATCGCCGAGACGCCCTTTTACCCCGTGTTGCTCTCGGCGTACGGCTACGAACACGAGTTCGGCTACGCGGCCGAGTACGTCGACAGCTTTGCATAGCCGACGCTCACCGCCTTCGGTGACCAACCATTTACGCATCCCGCCACGATACGCGATCGATGAAAGTCCGTGGTGAACGCGAGTGCACCGAGTGTGACACCCGGTGGTCCTATTATGAGACCGGGTCGATCACCTGTCCGGACTGCGGGAGTATGCGGAGCGTCGGCGTCGATGAGCGCCGCCGCCACACCGATTCGCCGGTGGAACTCGATCTGTCCGAGCATCGGCTCCGGTTCGGCGAGGCGGCCGGCACCCTCCCCGAGGACGGTCACGCGGACCTCGAGGCGGACCTGCGCGCGTACGTCCACCGCCGCGGATTCATCCGCGGCGGCGAGCTGTTGCCCCTCGACGACGTCGCTCTGGCCGCCCGCGAGTTGCTCCAGGCGCTCGACGTTTACGGGCGGCTCGCCGACCCGACCGACCACGATCGCGAGTACCTCCTCCGGTTGCTCGACGGCGCCGACGACGGCGAACGGCCGGCACCGGGAACCGTCCCCGACCGGCTCCGTGCGGCCCGCGGACTCGCCTACGCGAACGCGATCGATGCCTATCGCGAGGACCTGACGAGGTATCTCGACGACATGGGGGCCGACACCGCGGACGACTCCGGTCCGGACGTCGACCTTGAGGCTGCCCGAGACGTCCTCGAGTCACTTCGCGACCGCATCAGACGCGTCGAGTCGCTTCACGGTGACGTCGACCCCGATGCGATCGAGACCCTCGTGCGTGCGGCAAACGATCTGGGTCGATATCTCCGTGAAGGGGATGCGACGGCCCTCTCAAGCGCACGCGAACGGGTGAGCGGCTCGACCCAGTAATCGTCTCCCGACCCGGTATTCTCCTCACTGAACAGACGTCCGTGGAATCCGCGTGTCTCGTCATCAACACGCCCACGAGCGCGGAGTGGACCCGTCTCAGGGGAGATCGATATCGACGCCGGTCTGCAGGCTCGCCGCCTTCAGCGTGTTATACAGAAGCATTGCGCGGGTCATCGGACCGACGCCACCGGGAACCGGCGTGATCGCGCCGGCAACCTCGACGGCGGAGTCGTACTCGACGTCGCCGACGAGCTCCGTGCCTGATCCGTCCTCGCTTTCGACACGATTGATCCCGACGTCGATCACGGTTGCGCCCTCCTGGAGCATCGAGCCGTCGATGAACTCCGGCATGCCGGCTGCGGCGATCACGATGTCGGCCTGGCGGGTTCGTGCCGCCAGATCGTCAGTTCGGGAGTGACAGACCGTCACCGTGGCGTTCCCCTGGGGAGCCTTCTGGATCAACAGGTTCGCCATCGGCTTGCCGACGATGTCCGACCGACCGACTACGACCGCATCGGCACCCTCCGTCTCGATATCGTGGGCCGCGAACAGCCGCTGGATTCCGTGTGGGGTGCAGGGCTTAAACCGGGCGTTGCCGGCCACGAGCCGGCCGACGTTTTCGGGATGGAACCCATCGACGTCCTTTTCCGGGCGGATCCGGCGCAATACCTCCCGCTCGTCGACGTGATCGGGGAGCGGAAGCTGCACTAAGATTCCGTGGACGCCGTCGTCGTCGTTCAACTCGTCGATCGTCTCGTACAGCTCCGATGCGGGGGCCTCCGGATCCAATTCGACGTGGATGCCCTTCATGTCGACCTCCTCGCAGTCGCGCTGTTTCATCGAGACGTACGTCTCACTCGCCGGATCCTCGCTCATCAACACGGTCGCGAGTCCGGGTTTGACGCCCGCGTCCGCCAGCGTCTCGACGCGGTCTGCGATCCCGTCGCGAATGTCGGCGGCGACGGCGTTCCCGTCGATGACCTCGGTCATACCCGTACTGTCGAGCGCGCCGGTAAAAGGATACGGGATCGTGGTCATGATGTACTCGCAGGAACGAGGAATATGCACGTTCGTGGTGGGTTCGGCCGGATCGTGGATCGTCCCCCTTCTGATCGAGGAATCAGGGGAACGGCTCCGTCACCACGATCGATCGGAAGCCGATGCGAGGAGCCTCTCCCTTCGGGCTGATCGGCACTCAGGCTATTGGTAAAGCGGATGTGCCGCACAGAGTTCGTTCACGCGTTCGCCGACCTCGTAGATCACGTCGTCGGAGTCGTGACTGTCGACGACGCGATGGATGAGGTCTGCGACTTCGCGGATCTCCTCGGTGCCGAACCCGCGGGTCGTGAGCGCGGCGGTGCCGGCGCGGATCCCCGAGGGATTGAACGCCGATCGGGTCTCGCCGGGCACGGTGTTCGCGTTGAGCACGATGTTTGCGGCCGCGAGCGCGTCCTCGGCCTCACCGCCGGTGAGATCGGGGTGCGACTCACGGAGATCCACGAGCACGAGATGGGTGTCGGTCCCGCCCGAGACGAGCGAGAGGCCGTGATCGGTCAGCCGGTCGCCGAGGGCTCGCGCGTTCTCGACGACCTGCTCGGCGTACGTCTCGAATTCCGGCTGGAGGGCCTCTTTGAAGCCAACCGCCTTGCCGGCGATGTTGTGCATGAGCGGGCCGCCCTGGCCGCCCGGGAAGACCGCCTTGTCGATCGCATCGGCGTACTGCTCGTCGCACATCACGATCCCCCCGCGACCGGCCCGGATCGTCTTGTGGGTCGAACCGGTTACGAAATCGGCAGTCCCGACCGGCGAGGAGTGGACGTCCGCCGCCACGAGTCCCGTGATGTGGGCCATATCGGCGAGATGGTAGGCATCGACCGCGTCGGCGGCCGCCTGGATGCGTTCCCACTCGACCTCTCGCGGATACGCGGAGTAGCCGGAGACGATGATGTCGGGCTCGAACGATTCGGCCAACTCGGAAAGCGCCTCGTAGTCGATGTACCCCGTCTCAGGGTCGATCTCGTACTGTTCGACGTCGTAGAGCTGCCCCACGAAGTTCGCCGGATGGCCGTGCGAGAGGTGGCCGCCGTGTGTGAGATCCAACGAGAGGATCCGATCTCCGGGTTCCAACATCGCAAAGTAGACGGCCTGATTCGCCTGCGTTCCCGAGTGGGGTTGCACGTTGACGTGGTCTGCACCCCACAGCTCCTTTGCCCGATCGATCGCCAGTTGTTCGACGTCGTCGGCGTACTCACAGCCGGCGTAATATCGCGATTCCGGATACCCTTCCGCGTACTTGTTCGTGAGCACGCTTCCCTGTGCCTCCAGAACGGCTTTGCTGGCGTGATTCTCGCTCGCGATCATCGCGAGGGTTCGCTCCTGTCGGTCGAGTTCGCCCGAGAGCGCGTCCGCGACCGCCGGGTCGACCGTTCGAACCTGGTCGTACTCCATATTGAATCCCGTGGGAGACGCGACAATAAGCCTGTCCGTCCGATCCTCTCGATCGTCCCGGTTCGCTCGCACCGCTCCACGCTTGTCACTGACGACCACGCTGCCGCCGACCCACGAACTCTTCGGGAGCTACCGCCGATCGATCCTTCGGGTTCCGTCGTGACGGTTCGGTAAACGTGAGTACGGTTTTTTCACCGAATATCGAGATGATATACGTCGCTCGCCGATAAGATTAAGTAACAACGAGCCGATCATACTACAACACTAATGGCATCGAGTCTACTGGAATCCGATCTCGAGGGGATCCTCTCTTCGGCGTTCTCCTCGGCGGACGAACTGGTCGTCGTGGACCCATCAGTGGACACGATCGTCTCGATCGCCGACGCCGATGTCGACTGGGAAGACACTCCCCGGTTGTTGGTCCTTGCGGACGAGGACGTGCTCAAGGAGGCCCTGGAGACGTTCCCGGTCGCATCAACGATCGCGGAACTCCTGGATCGGGAGGCGCTTTCGATCCGGACGCTCGAGGCGCCCGTCGAAAACTCCCTTTTCGTCTCCGAGAACCGGGTTCTCGCGATCGTCGGCACCGACGATCGGATCGCCGCGCTGTCGACCGACGAGGCGGAGTTCGTCGATGCGGTCGCCTCGAGTTACTGGGATCGGTTCGAGGATGCACCGGCCTATCGGATCCGGACGCCCGCGATCGGCCGGGTTCGCGAGACGATGGCCGAGGCGCTCGGAACCGAGATGCAGGAGGACTTCGATGCGGTTCTTTCGGCGGTCGCGTCCGGCGACGTCGACGAGAGCGTCCTTGACGCCGTGACGATCGCCCTGCTCGTGGCCGCGCGCAACGAGGTCCTCCTGTATGACCTCTCCAAGTGGGGAGAGGACGTCGGGATCGCCTCCAAGGCGACGTTCTCGCGGACGAAGACCAGCCTCGAGGATCACGGGCTGATCGACACGGAGAAGGTCCCGATCGACGTCGGACGCCCACGCCTGCGGCTGAAGATCGGCGACGACCGGCTTCGTGATCTCCCGCCGGATCGGTTCGCGGCCACCGCGGCGGACATCCTCTCGTGAGATCTCCGATCGAGACCGCGGTATGAGGAACTCCGCCGGGTCTTCTGAGACGTTCCCGCGTGTGACCGTGTCACGAGCGCCCCGCTGTCCGGTTCCGGTTTCGCCCCTGGATTTTTGCGTCTCCTCGTCGTGGTTGGTGTATGGATATCGGTCTCGTCGGGGAAGGTCCGGCGATCGAGGCGGCAAAAGCGGCGCTCGGCGACATCGACGTAAACGTCTTTCCGGTCGATCCGGACCCGTCCGTACTTGAGGGATTGGCGTTGGCGGTCGTCGCGGGAACTACCGGGGATGGCTCCTTTGCGGCGGTCGACGATGTGCTCGATCGCTGGATCGCGATCGAGGTTGGTGGCATCGGAGGGCGTCCGATCGAATCGGTCGACGCCGCCGTAACCGTGTTCGATGGGACGTGTTATGAGTGTCTTCGAACCCGGATCCGGGCGAGCGACCCCGATCCGGCCGACCGGCCGACCGGCGTTCGCTCCGCCGTACGGTACGCCGGCGCGCTGGCCGGGAGACGAACGATCGATCTCCTCTCCGGCGGCCGCCCGGTGGGTGACACCGTCGTCGAAGTTCCCGGGAACGAGCGCATTCTGCTTCCCGTTCCCGGGTGTTCGTGTGGGACGTTCGATCGGTCCCGGTCGATCCCACGTGAACACGAGGGGGTGCCGCTCGAGGATGCGCTCGAACGTGCACAGCGGGCCGTCGACGATCGGCTCGGCCCGATCGCCGAGGTCGGGGAGCGCGAGTCGTTCCCAGTCCCCTATTACATCTCCCGGATCGAGGATACAACCCCGTTCAGCGACGTTCGTGCGGCCGAGTTTGCTGCCGGCGTCGACGTCGACTGGAACGCCGCCTTCATGCGGGCGCTCGGCGAGGGACTCGAACGATACGCCGCCGGCGTTTACCGGGAGGAGTCCTTCGAGTATGCTCCCCCGGACGACCTCGAATCACCGATCCCGCCCGATCGATTTCTCACTCCCGACCCGGTCGACATCGACTCCGTTGGGTCGATTCCGTGGGTCGAGGGCGAGCGGATCGACACCGGCGATCGCGTCTCCCTCCCGGCCGAGTTCGTTCACTTTCCGCCGCCGTCGAACCGGTTTCGGCCGTCGATCACGACCGGGCTCGGACTCGGGAGTTCCGGAATTGATGCCGTCCTGTCGGGACTCTACGAGACGGTTGAGCGTGATGCGACCATGATCGCGTGGTACTCCACGATCGAGCCGGTGGAACTGTCGATCGAGGACGAGGGACTGTCCGCACTCGAGAAGCGAGCGCGCGCGGAGGGCCTTTCGGTGACGACGCTTCTCGCCACCGTCGACGTTGACGTCCCCGTCGTCGCCGCCGCGGTCCATCGCGAGGGAGACTGGCCCCGATTCGCGGCCGGATCGGCCGCCGACCTCGATCCCGCCGCCGCGGCGCGCTCGGCCGTCGCCGAGTCGTTGCAAAACTGGATGGAGCTTCGGGCCATGGGCCCGGAAGGGGCCGCAGCGGAGGGCGCCGCGATCGGCCACCATGCCGACTTTCCGGCGGTCACGCAGTCCTTTTTCGATCCCGACGTCGTCGTCGATGCTGAGGGGATCGGCGAACCCGACCTCGACGGTGTCGCGGAACTGGAAGCGGTGCTTGATCGCCTCTCCGCGAGCGAGCTGACCGCTTATGCCTCCCGAACGACGACCCGCGACGTCGCCGACCTCGGATTCGAGGCGGTTCGCGTGCTCGTTCCGGAGGCACAGCCGCTTTTCACCGGTGACCCCTTCTTCGGGGAGCGCGTTCAGTCGATCCCCGAGTCGATGGGCTTCGAGCCCGATCTCGAACGGGAGTACCATCCCTTCCCGTGAGCAGTCGTTTGGTTCCGTGAGCCGCTCCGATCCGGTCACCGATCCGTGTCCGGGTCATGATCGATCCTCGAGTCCCCGACCTCGACCGTCGAGTCGTCCGCTGCCGTCGAATCGGTAGCTTCGGTGACCGGACCGTCGGGATCGAAGTCCGCCTCAACGGGATCGCCGACGCGTGCGACGCCGCTCGTCTCGTCGAAGACGAGGTGGCGGTGCGGGTAGGCGATCTCCACGTCTGCGTCCGCGATCAGTTCCCGGATCCGAACGTTCACCTGCGATTCGACTTTCGGGATCTTGTACGGTTTTTTCGCCCAGTACCGCAACCGAAGCAGGACCCCGTCGTCGTCGAATTCGGCGATCAGACAGTCCGGACTCGCACCGTAGCGGGCGGCCCCGATCCGGATGTCCGGTCCGCCGTTGATCACGCCCTCGCAGTCACGGGCGGCTCGCTCCAGGATCCGACGGGCCGCCTCGACATCGCATTCGTACGTAACGAGGAGATCAATCGAGAGGCGGGTTCGTTCATCCTCGGCGGAGTAGTTGGTGACGTCGCGATCCCGCATGTTGGAGTTCGGAACCACGAGGAACGTGTTGTCGACGGTGAACACCTTGGTATATCGGATCGTAATGTCGTCGATGAATCCCCTCGTCCCGTCCTCGAGTTCGACCATGTCACCGATCTCGAACGGCTGGTCGGCCAACACGAACAGGCCGTTCACGACGCTGCCGATCAGCGGCGCGAGGACGACACCGACCACGGCCGAAAAGACGGTCACGGAGAGAACCAGATCCGGCAGTCCGAGCCCAGCTACCCAGCCCGCAAGCAGGATCGCGATGACGACCGTCGAGACGCGGAGACCGCGCAGAACGGTCTGTGCGACGCTTTGTCGCTGGAACCGGCGGGCGATCGGTCGCCCGAGCAGCCGAACGAGCAGCTTCGAGAACCAGACCCCGGCCACCGCCACGAGCACCGCGAGGAGACCCTCAATGCCGGGTACCTGAGCCCACTCGGGGAGCCAATCGGTGACCGACGATGCGAGTGTCACCGCCGTGTTGCCCATGGCGTATTGGTGACCCCCACCCGAAAAAGCGTTTCCTCGTTACCCTGGCTGGTCCAACCGGTCAGGCCGGCCCGACCCAAACCGGTACCCAACTTCGTCCTACTCGCTCGCTTGCGCTCGCTCGTTGAGGGCGGGCTTGGCGTCTGCGTGTCGCGCCCGTACACGCACGCGTTCCCGAACGTGGACGCCGCGATCCGGTTCGTCTCCGAATGGAGTTCGTTTTGAATCCAGTATAACTCGATAGTTAGTAATCGATTTATGACCACGCCGTGTGGGATCCGGTATGACCGACGATCTCCGGGGAACGCTTGAGTACGTCGGCGACCGGTTTGATCTCGGTGCCTACGAGATCGACGCCTATCTCGCGGTGGTCGAACACGGGGAGCTGACCGCAAGCGAGATCGCGGATCACACGGACATTCCACAGCCGCGCGTCTACGATACCGTTCGCGGACTCGCCGACCGTGGGCTCGTCGAGCTTCGAGAATCGCGCCCGATGAAGGTCGCGGCGATCGATCCCAACGAGTCCTTCGGGGACATCCACGACTCCCTCGAGGAACTCGTCGACGAGCTCACCGCCCGGTATACCGCCCCGGCCAGGGAGACGGAGGCCGTCTCCCTCGTGAAATCACGCTCGACGATCCTGCGATATCTCGAGGACGTGATCGACTCCGCGGAGTACGAGCTGACGGTCTCGTTGACCCCCGACTTGCTTCGCCGCTTCGAGGACCGCCTCGCCGACAAACGCCGGGCTGGCGTCAGCATCGAACTGCTCGTGACGCCGGCGAGTCGTGCCCCGAGTCCCGGCTCGTTCGACTATTCGGAGGTCGCCACCGTCGCTCGCGCCAGACGCGGGATCACGACGCCCGTGATCGCGGTCAGCGACGGCACGTACTCGCTTTATACCACTCAGGACGCACTCCACGACAAGCGTGAGCGGTACGGCGTCATCTTCAATCGCTCAGTACTCGGGTTTCTCGTCTCGGGCTTTTTCGGAACCGTCCTATGGACGACCGCGGAGACGCTTTCGACCGACGGCGACGGTCGGCCGTTCCCCCGCCGGTACGCATCCATTCGCCGCGCGGTCAAGGACGTCACCGAGATCGACACCGGCGATCTGTACGCGACCGTTGAGGGACGGGCGGTCGAGACCGGTGAGTCCGTGACCGTTCGCGGCCGGATCGTCGGCGTGACGCTGGAGGACAACGAGGAGGTGGCCGCGCTCGTCATCGAACAGGAGGGGGAACGTATTGAGATCGGTGGCCGCGTAGCTGCCCTGGAGGACGTCGAGGGTCGACGGTTCGTGATCGGCCGCGGAGAGCCTCCGGATCTGTAGCCGTCGGAGTCGTGGCGGTCGGGAGCGGTAGAGTCCCAGGGAACCGTCCCAGTCCGATCACGTCGCCCAACGACGATTCACCAGCACCCTTCTGACGGCGTGTCGCTCCAGGACGAGGAACCCCGCGAGGATAGCCAGAAAACCGACGAGCGCCTCGCCCTCGATCAGGTGGCCGAGGACGGCCCAACTCGCGATCGCGGCCGTCACCGGTTCGGTGTATCCGACCAGATGCAACTGTGTCGGCCCGACCGCATCGAGCAGCGCGAAGTAGATGAGGAACGCGAGGACGCCCGAGAGTATCGAGAGGTAGGCTAACGACGCGATCGCCGTCGGGGTGATCGACACGTCGCCAAGGGATTCACCCAGTATGCCTGCCCCCGCAAAGAGAAGCACGGCGCCGAGCGTCATTCCCCACCCCTGGAGCGCGACGATCGGAAACTCCGTTCGAAGCGGCCGCAATAGAACGGCTCCCATCGCGAACGCGACCGCACTACAGAACACGAGGAGGATGCCGATCGTCTGCGTCGAGACGAGCGCGTCGGTAGAGGGGTTCGCGACCACGGTCACGCCGATGACGCCGAGCGAGAACCCGCCGACCTCCACGGGACCGAGACGCTCGTTCGGGAGAACGACCGCGGCGAAGGCCGCCGTCAATACTGGCGAGAGGCTGACGATCACGGCGGCGATTGCCCCCGGGATGTAGAGTTCGCCCACGTAGAGGAACCCGTGGTAGACGGCGATGACGAACACGCCAGTGACTCCGACGCTCACCCACTCATCCCGAGTCACCGGAATCCATCCGTCCGTGACGGCCGCCGCGTAGCCGAGCACGACGACCCCGGCGAGAAGATACCGTATCCCCGCGAAAAGCAACGGCGGAAAAAACGCCAGCCCGACCTCGATAGCGACGAACGATCCGCCCCAAAGCATCGCGAGAAGGACGAACGCGCTCGCCGCCGCGATCGGAGATGAATGCAATGATAGCCGAGACATTGGTTGTTAGATCAATGTATCTGATCCTTTTTAAACTCACCTCTACGAATAGCTGTTTTCCTACATTTAGAATTAAACAATTAATTACAGATCGATATCGTTCTCGATCTCACACCTTCACTTGGAGAATCATACAACCATCTCACCCATACCATCAATACGGATCGGGACGATGCTGGGGGTATGGACGAACGCGACGTACGGTTGTTGAAGGCGATCGCTGACCTCGGAACGGGCAGCCCGGATCGACTCCACGAGGAGACGGATATCCCCGTCTCGACGATCCATTATCGGCTGAACAACCTTCGCGATGCGGGCGTCATCGAGAACGATATCTACGATATCGACCACGAGGCACTTGGTCTCGGGGTGACCGTCATCGTCGAGGTGCTGGCGGATTACGACGGTCCCTACGAGGAGGTCGCTGACGATCTGCTGGCCGTCGAGGGGGTCACCCAGGCGTTTTTCACCATGGGGGAGACCGACTTCATCGTGATCGCCCGGCTTTCCTCCTCGGATGCCGTCGAGCGACTCATCGGCGACTTCGAGGCGATCCCCGAGGTCGAGCGGACGAACTCCACGTTCGTCATTTCGTCGCTGCGCGATGAGCCGCGGGCTCCGGCGACCTATGATCTGGAGACGTTGATCGAGGAGCTGACGGATTGATCTGCCGGTTCCGTACGGCGATCGATTGATCGGTTTATGACCGCTTGCCGATCTCCTCGCGGAGAATCTCCGAAACGACCTCGCCGTCAGCCTTCCCCCGGAGCGCGCCCATCGCCTCGCCCATGAGTCCGGAGAAGGCACCCATTCCCTCGTCGGCGACCTGGTCGGCGTTGCGCTCGACGACTTCGACCACGGCCTCGCGAACCGTTTCACGATCGACTCCGGCGAGACCCGCCTCCTCGATCGCCTCCTCGGCCGAAAGCGTGGGGTCCGCCGCGATCTCCACGAGCACTTCCGGGACGCCCTCTTTGGCGAGATCACCTGACTCGACGAGTTCGAGCACGTCGAGGAGGTGATCGTCCCTGATGCGTTCGATCGCCACTCCGTCACGGCGAAGCTCCGTGGTCGTCGACGCCAGCGTCGAGGCCGCAAACGTCGGATCGACTCCGCGGTCGACGGCCGTCTCAAACAGTGGGAACCGTCTTCCGAAGGCGATCTGTTCGGCGAGCCCGGGATCGAGATCGTAGTCCTCGACGTATCGCTCCGCCTTCTCGTCGAGAAGCTCGGGCGTCTCGACGTCGCTCGTATCGGGCTCGACCGGAGGGACGTCCGTCTCGGGATACATTCGGGCTGCACCCGGCAAGGGGCGGAGATAGCGGGTGGTTCCGTCCTCGTTCGCGTCACGCGTCTCCTCGGGGACGCCCTCGATTGCGGTCTTCGCCCGCTCCGCGGCCGCCTCGATCGCGAGATCGGCGGTTTCGGAGTCCGCAGCGACGATCGCCACTGCATCCGTCGGGCCCGCACCCACCGTCTCGCGGAGGTCCTCGACTTCGTCCGCCGTGATTCCGTAGGCCGGCAGTTCGTCCGTGTGGAAGATCCCACCGGCACCGTGGCGCTTTGCGTGATCGGAGAGCTCGGTCCCGAGCCGCCGATCCTCCTGGATCTCGCGTCCGAGAAGGCCGTCGAAGCCGAAAAGCGGCACCGCGGTCACCGATCCGCCGTCCTCGAGCGCGCCGCGGATGACCCCGGAGTCGGTCTCCGCAAAGACGTTCGTGACCTCACGAGGGTCGCCAACGGATGCATCGCGCTCGTCGAGTTCCGTCGCGATCTCGACGAGTTCGGCCTGTCGCCCGACCTCGCTACGGACGATGTCCTCTATGCCCTGGAGATCCTGGACGCCCTTGATCTCGACGCGAGCGCCCTCGGCGATCGAGACGTTGACGTCCTGACGGATCGTTCCCAGGCCACGTTTAACGGACCCGGTCGACCGCAGGAGGGTCCCGATCCGCTCGGCCGCCTCCCGCGCCTGTTTTGGGGTGCGGATGTCCGGTCCCGTGCCGATCTCCACGAGCGGGATGCCGAGACGGTCCAACGAGTAGACGACGCCGTCGTCGGTCTTCTCGACGCGCTGGGCCGACTCCTCTTCGAGCAGCAGATCGACGATCGAGACGGGGCCCTCCTCGGTGTCGATCGCGCCGTCCTGGCCCAGAAGCATCGTTCGCTGGAACCCGGAGGTGTTCGAACCGTCGATCACGAGCTTGCGCATCACGTGTGCCTCGTCGACGACGGTGACGTCGAGCAGGTCGGCGATCTGCAGGGCGACGGAGAGGGCCTCCTCGTCGACGCTGCGAGGCGGCTCGTCGTCCTCCTCTACGAGACAGGTGGTGTCGTAGGCCAGGTAGGTGAACTCCCTGTCGACCCGACTCTCCTCAAGGGCCGCCTCGTCGAGCTCGCCGAGTTCGCTTTTCGTCGGATGGAGATATCGGGTGAGTTCCCGATCGGCCTCCTCGGGTTCTCGGAGCGTCGTCGGTGACTCACAGAACAGCTTCGTCGCCGTATTCAGTTGCTGGTGGATCTCCAGCCCGGCGACGAGGCCCAGTTCCTCGTAGTCGTACTCGCTCATTGGGGTCGACTCCGGCTCGCCGAAGTAAAAAGGGTGCAGTTCGCGTGGCGAGGTGACGGAGCGGGGGCAGGTCGCATCCGCACCGTTCGACCATCACGTTCACGTCGGATGACGCCCAACCCGAGAGCATGTACGCGGTCGTCGGTTGCAATCGCTGCGGGACGATGTGGCTGCTCTCCGACCCGGAGACGAACGAGACCGCAAGGTGTCCCCGCTGTGAGCGGACCCATCGGACGAAACGCCTGAAGCACTTCTTCGAGTCCGCGGATCGCTCGGCGGCTCGGGAGGCACGCTCGGCGCTCCTCGCGAAGAAACGCGGCGACAGTGAAGCGTTTGCCGAGGTGGAACACGTAAGCGAACTCGAGAATCGGATCGACGAGTCAGGCGTCGACGATCGCGAATATCTGGAGGGATTCGGGCTGGATGCCGACGCGATCGAGGCAGCAGGCGAGCGATCGAGTCGGGATCGATCGGGCGCGTCCGGCGGATCCCGGATGGACGTCGTCCGTGAGGCGATCGACGCGCTGGAGGAACCGACCGAGGCGGCGATCGTCTCGTATGCCGCGGCCGATGGTGTTCCCGCGGAGTCCGCCCGAGACCTGCTCGAGAAGCTTCGGCGTCGTGGAGAGGTCTCCGAATCACAGGGGACCTATCGACGGCTGTGAGACGGCAGCCCTGTGGTCGGATCGGGAGTCGCTCCGACCGTCCGTCCGACCCGTCCAGTTCCACACCACGTCGATGACGCGCGTCTGACTGGCCTTTAAACATGGGTTATGCGTACTGTTACCATGGTAGTCGAACTGGGGCGGGTACTCGCCGCGATCGTCGCCGTGCTCGGGGCGGCAGTCTTGCTTGCGGCGTCGGCGAACGTGCTGGTCCCGGAACTCGCGAGCGACGCCGCGGTACGGATCGCACTCGGCATCTGTGGCGTCGGGTTCGTGATCATTGCCCTCGCGTACGCCCGGGAGGGGTATTACGAACAGATGGCCGGCCACACGCTCGCAAGCGCGGGTTTTCTCGTCGTCGCGATCGACGGCGACGGTCCGATCGCGTGGCTCGGAATCGGACTGTTAGGGATCGGCGGCAGCCTCCTGCTTCAGGACGCGATTCTACGGAGTGGACGAAGCGGCACGTCGGTGTGAGATCGGTCGCTCTTGTGGGTCCGATCGCTACCGTCCGAGATCCGCGTGTGCGGATGAGAGGTGTCTGGATCCAAGCGCAGCCAGAAGCGAGAGTTCACCCGCGAGCGCCCCCACGGCGATCGCCTCCGCGAGCGCGTCCGCGTTGCTCCCGGCCGGATCGCCGCCGCCGCGAACGCCGAGTACCTCGAGTCCTTCCGCCTGGGTGGGGAGCTTTGTCCCGCCGCCGACGGTGCCGACTTCCAGGCTCGCGATCGAGACGGAGACGTACAGATCGCCATCGTCCGTGACCTCCGCGGTCGTGATCGCGTTCGCTCCCTCCACGACCTGTGCCTCGTCCTGGCCGGTCGCGAGGAACATCGCCGCGACGACGTTCGCGACGTGCGCGTTGAACCCGAGCGCACCCGCTTTCGCCGAGCCGACGAGGTTCTTTCGGACGTTTATCTCGGCGACTGCCCCGGGTGTCGTGTGGAGTCGCTCCTCGACGATCGCGCGTGGAATCCTCACGTCGGCGGTCACCGACCGTCCACGGCCCTCGATCGCGTTGATCGCCGCCGGCTTCTTATCCGTACAGAGGTTGCCCGAGAGGGCGACGAGCGAAGCGTCGGTCTCAGCCTCGATCAACTCGCAGGCCTCCCCGGTGGCGATCGTCGCCATGTTCATCCCCATCGCGTCCTTCGTGTCGTAGCGGAACCGGAGGTAGACGTTGTTTCCGACGACGTAGGGCGTGACGTCGGTCACCTCGCCGTGGCTCGTGGTCGATTCGGCCGCCGCCGCGAGCCGATCCTCGTTGTCCCGTATCCACCCGACGAGCGCCTCCGATTCGACGATTCCGGACGTCTTGAACACCGGTGCGCGGGTCATGCCGGTCTTCGTAACGCGTGCGCTCGCCCCTCCGGCGGCATCGAGGACCGAACAGCCGCGGTTCACCGACGCGACGAGTGCGCCCTCCGTGGTGGCAAGCGGCAGGTATCGGTTGCCCGAGAGCGCGCCGCCGTTGATCGTCACGGGACCGGCGACGCCGAGCGGGATCTGTACCGCACCGACCATGTTCTCGACGTTCGGCTCGGCGGCGGCGGCCTCGAAGGCGTACTCGCCGACCGTCTCGAGGTCGGCGTCGGACGCTTCGGTGACGAGGAGTCGGCGGGCCGCTGCAGCCGTGTCCGCGTCGGCGTGTGACTCGAGTTCGTGTATGCGGATCTCTTCCTCGCGAACGCGCTCCGCGAGGTCCTCGACGGTGGACATGGACAGGTGTGATCGTGGCGAACGCTAAGGCGTATCGGTTCGTCGACCCGGCCGTCTTCCAGTTCCGTGACTCACGTCGCTCCCGAACGATTAACCCGATACGCCCCGGTCGAACGGACATGACCGACGCCGCGGACCTCGTCCTCCTCGACGGGGAGATCCACACGCTCACCGATCCGGACCGGACTCACGAGGCGATCGCCGTTCAGGACGGCGAGATCGTTCGTCTCGGGTCGAGTTATGACGTCGAATTTCTCGCCGGCACCGACACGACGGTCGTCGACCTCGACGGGCGCGTCCTCCTGCCTGGATTCATCGACGCGCACACGAGTCTGTCGACCGTCGGTCGTCGTCTCGTCGGCACCGATCCGTCGACAGCGTCGGGGCGATCCGAGATGCGTGAGTCCGTCACGGCGGCGATCGCCGACGCCAATGCCAACGGGATCACGGGGGTTCACGACGTGGTACGCGGCGCCGATGCCCCCCGTATCTATCGGGATCTGGACGTTGCCGGCGAGTTGACCGTTCGCGTTCGACTCACCTACCGGACGGATCTCCTCGACGCGCTTGTGGAGGCCGGGCTCCCGACGAACGCGGGCAGCGAGTTCGTCCGGGTCGGTGCGATCACGTCCGCCACGGACGCGAACTTCGAGGGGAGATCCGCCGAGTCCGCCGACTCTTCCGCCGAATCCACCGACTTTTCTACCGAACTCGCTGATCACGTCGCTGAGGCGACCGCGAGGGGCTACCAGTTCGCCGCCCCCGCGACCGACCAGGTGGCGATCGATGCCATACTCGACGTCTACGAGGACGATACGAGCGACGGGACCGTCCCGGTGGCGAGTCATGTGTCCGGCGGTTCTCGCCACCGCATCGAACACGCAGGACGTGCCGATGAGGAGACGATCGACCGGATTGCGGCGATGAACGTGGTCGCATCAGTCCGCCCAAACGCCCTCGAGTGGGACGGAGAGAAGGAACACGCTGACCCGCGAACCGACGATCGGCGGGAGGTGGCGAACCCCTATCGCGCGTTCCTCGATGCGGGCGTTCCCCTTGCATTCGGCTCCGGCGGCACGCCGATGGATCCCCTCGTCGGGGTGCATTGGGCGGTCAACGCTCCGAACCGGAGCCAGCGGCTGGACGTGACCGAGGCGCTTCGAGGCTACACGCTCGGCTCCGCGTATGCCGGGTTCGACGAGGACCGGCTGGGAACGATCGAACTCGGCAAGCGAGCCGACCTCGTTGCGCTCGCCGACTCCCCCTGGGAGAATCCCGAGTCGATCCGCGAGATCGACGCCGACCTGACGATCGTCGACGGCGAGATCGTATACGACAGGCGATAGACGCGCGCGGTCGCGGTCGATTCGCTGGAACGAGCCGCACACTCGACCCTGTTCTGACTACGTCGGTGAGTTGCGACACATCGATCGGCTCCGGGACGTCTAGTTCGAGTCGTCCGAATCTGTAGTTCCGATCCCGTCGAACCGGCGTCCGGGTTCGGAATACTCAGTCCACCCTCGATCCGCCGATCCGTTCTGATCGGACGATAAGCTTAAGGCGATGTACACATATGTACACTATAAGACGAAACTATACATTAATGATGACGAGGACTATCAACGATACCATCGAACGCGTGACCGAGGGGACGGAGCTGACCGTCGAGGAGGCCCGCGAAACGGCACGAGCCGTCTTCGAGGATGCGACGGAAGCCCAGATCGGGGCACTGCTGGCGGCGCTCCGGACGAAGGGCGAAACCGAACGGGAGATCGCCGGCTTCGCGAAGGGGATGCGCGATGCGGCACGGACGATCGATCCCGACCGCGAGTCTCTCGTCGACACTTGCGGTACCGGCGGCGACGACTATGACACGATCAACGTTTCCACGACCGCGGCTATCGTCGCTGCGGGGGCCGGGGCGGCGGTCGCCAAACACGGCAACTACTCCGTCTCCTCCTCGTCTGGAAGCGCCGACGTGCTCGAGGTCGCGGGCGCCGACGTCGAAGCGGAGCCATCCGCCGTCGAGGCAGCGATCGACGAGGACGGCATCGGGTTCATGCTCGCGCCGGTGTTCCACCCGGCGATGAAAGCCGTGATCGGCCCGCGCAGGGAACTGGAGATGCGGACGATATTCAACGTGCTCGGCCCGCTTACGAACCCCGCCGGCGCCGATTCGCAGGTCCTTGGCGTCTATGACGCCGATCTCGTTCCGCAGATCGCGAACTCACTCGCCCACATGCCCGTCGAACATGCGCTCGTCGTCCACGGATCCGGGATGGACGAGATCGCGCTCCACGACGAGACGGTCATCGCGGAGGTCGAGGACGGTACGGTGACGGAGTATTCGATCACGCCGGCCGACCTCGGACTCGAACGGGCGCCGATCGAGGACGTCTCCGGCGGCACGCCCGAGGAAAACGCCGCCGATCTTCGGGGCATCGTCACCGGGGACGTCACCGGACCGAAACGCGATCTGATCCTCGCGAACGCCGGCGCGGCCATCTACGTCGCCGGTCTCTCCGACTCGATCGAAGACGGCGTGGCGGTCGCCGCCAACGCGATCGACTCCGGCGCCGCCGCCGAGAAATTCGCCGCCCTGTGTGACCGGAACGTGGACGCGCTCGCCGATGGATCCGGCGAGATGCAGGCGGACGACTGATGGCCCGCGCGAAGATCTGCGGGCTGACCAAGGACGCCGACGTTCGCGCCGCGATCGAGGCCGGTGCGGACGCAGTCGGCGTGATCTCGGAGGTCCCGGTCGAGACCCACCGGGAGGTCGATCCGGCTGCTGCCGCCAACTTGCTCGCCGACGTGCCTCCGTTCGTGACCGGCACGCTCGTGACGATGCCCGATTCTCCGGAGCGTGCGGTCGAACTTGCCCGGCTGGTGGGTCCGGATGCCCTCCAACTTCACGGCGAGTGGACGCCCGAGGAGATCGGCTACGTCCGTGCGGAGACCGGGACGAAGGTGCTTCTCACCGTCGATGCGGACGAACACGCTCGCGCCGAGGAACTGTCCCCGGTCGCGGACGCGCTCGTCGTCGATTCGACCACCGAAGTGGGTGCGGGTGGAACCGGCCGGACCCACGATTGGGAGGCGACCGGGGATCTCGCCGCGCAGCTCACCACGCCGATCGTGCTCGCCGGGGGACTCACCCCCGACAACGTCGCCGAGGCCGTCGAAGTCGCCGACCCGTACGCGGTCGATGTCGCCTCGGGTGTGGAACTCGACGGCGGACGCAAGGATCACAATGCACTCGCCCGGTTCGTCCGAAACGCCGGTCGGGAGGTGACGCTCGCGTGACCACGCGATCGGAGTCCGCCCCGAACGAGATCGACCTCTCGCTTTCCCGGGAGGCGTTCGTCGAACACGCCACTGACGCCATCGAGAACGGTTCCGACGCCGTCGTCGTTCGGATGGCGGTTCCGATCGACGCCGACGTCTCACCGCTTGCGGCCTACGCGGCGCTCGCCGATCGAAGCGATCACAGCTTCCTGTTGGAATCGGCCGAGAAAGTCGCCTCCAGCGATCCGGACGGCGCCTTCGCGCCGAGCACCGACGCCGATCGACACGCACGCTACTCGTTCGTGGGCTACGATCCCGAAGCCGTCCTCTCCGTCTACCCCGACCGAACGGATCTGACCCGACTCGGCCCCGGCGCCGACCTGCTCGCGGGAACCGGCGGTCCGGAGACGGGCGATGTCGTGGATCGCGTCCGTGATGCCTTCCCCGAGATCGAACGTCGGGGATTTCCGGAGACTGACAGACAGACTCTCTCAGGTGGATTCGTGGGATTTCTCGCCTACGACGCCGTCTACGACCTCTGGCTGGAGGAGGTCGGCGTCGATCGACCTGATCCGATCGTGCCGGACGCCGAGTTCTGTCTGACGACGCGCACGATCGTCTTCGACGAGGTTGCCGACACCGCGGAGCTCGTCTTCACCCCGATCGTTCGCTCCACGGACGATCCCGGAGCGAGACACGATGCGATTCGCGCGGAAGCCGCGGACGTCCTCGCGGATCTGCGGAATGCGAGCGAGCCGGAGACGGGAGGGTTCCGCGGGAGCGCTGAGCGTGCGGACCCGAAGGACGCCTACGAGGAGGCCGTTCGAACGGCCAAAGAACGCGTCCTCGACGGTGACATCTATCAGGGAGTCATCTCCCGAAAACGGGAGCTGTACGGCGACGTCGACACGCTCGGTCTCTATGACGCGTTGCGGTCGATCAACCCTTCCCCGTACATGTACTTGCTGTCCCACGGCGATCGGTCGATCGTCGGTGCGAGCCCCGAGACGCTCGTGTCCGTCCAGGGCGATCGGATCGTCTCGAACCCGATCGCCGGGACCTGCAAGCGCGGGGAAAGTCCGGTCGAGGACCGCCGGCTTGCCGGTGAGATGCTCGCCGACGAGAAGGAACGCGCCGAACACACGATGCTCGTCGACCTCGCTCGAAACGACGTTCGGCGAGTCTCCGAGCCGGGCTCGGTCCGCGTTGAGGAGTTCATGAACGTCCTCAAATACAGTCACGTCCAGCATATCGAATCGACTGTGACCGGGACGATCGCTGACGGGAACGACGCCTTCGATGCGACCCGAGCGACCTTCCCGGCCGGGACGTTGACCGGCGCTCCGAAGGTTCGCGCGATGGAGATCATCGACGACCTGGAACGATCGCCCCGTGGCGTCTACGGCGGCGGCGTCGGATACTACTCATGGACCGGCGACGCCGATTTCGCGATCGTCATCCGGACGGCGACGATCGATCACGGGCTCGCTCCCGGGATAGACGTCGGCGACTCGGCGGGCACGGACGTGTCCCTTCCGACCGATCGATCGGTCGATCGGATCACGATCCAGGCTGGCGCGGGGCTCGTCGCCGACTCGATTCCCGAATCGGAATACGAGGAGACCGAACGGAAGATGGACGGCGTCCGAGCGGCCGTCGAGGCGATCCGCGAGGGGGATGTCGCGGGCGATCCGTCCGAGGACTCTGCGGGGGCCGACCCGGAAGGGGACGACTTGGAGGGTGCCGACGCTGAGGAGACTGTTTCCGACGCCGACGTGGAGGTCGAACGCGAATGAGGGTTACCTTCGTCGACAACTACGATTCGTTTACCTACAACCTCGTCGAGTACGTCTCCGAACAGCCGATCGAGGGCGGCGTGGAGACGTCAGTGTTGAAGAACCGCGCGACGCTTTCGGACGTGGCTGACACCGACCCGGACGCGATCGTGATCAGTCCCGGTCCGGGACATCCGAAACACGACCGAGACGTCGGCGTCACGAGGGACGTCCTGCGGGAGCTTTCGCCGACGATACCGACCTTCGGCGTCTGTTTGGGTCTGGAGGCTGCCGTTTACGAATACGGCGGGTCGGTCGGTCACGCACCCGAGCCGGTCCACGGCAAGGCGTTTCCGATCACCCACGACGGCGAGGGCGTGTTCGCCGGGCTCGAACAGGGATTCCGTGCGGGACGGTACCACTCGCTTGTGGCGACCGAGGTGCCCGACGTCTTTGCGGTCACCGCGACGACTGACCACGACGGTACCGAACTCGTGATGGGGATCCGCCACCGCGAGTACCCGATCGAGTGCGTCCAGTTCCATCCCGAAAGCGTCCTCACGGGCGTCGGCCACGACGTAATCTACAACTTCCTGACGCAGGTCGTCCCTGCCGATCGCCCATCCCGATCGGACGCTCTCATCGAGTAACTCGCGCGTTCGGACCGATCAGATGATTCCGCCGGAGGAGAGGAGGAACAGCAACGCGACGATCACGGCGGCGATCGTGACGAGTTTCCAGGCGACGGCCAGGACGACGCGTCCGATGATGATGACGGCCGCGACGGCGACGAGTCCGATCAGCAACCGTCCAAGCGGGGTCGCGGCGATACCCATCTGTATGGGAGCCGTCGCGATCAGCGATGTCGGATCGTACATGTCCGGGTCCAGGGGTACCGGCCGTATAAGTCTATGCGTGATCGGACGCCACGACCGACGACGAGTACCCCGATCGAACCGTGATATGGACACCCAACGATAGCCGATAGTATACACGATCCGTTAATATAAAAATACGATCAAGTATCGGTCAAAACGTCCGTGAGTCGTCCGAAACCGACCGATTTGCTCCGAAACGTCTCAACCGGTGTCGCTCGACGGACGTGCGTCGACCTCCCCTTCAATTCCACTGTGAAACCCGCCTCTGTCGGTTGATTCTTCGACTCGAAGTTTCACTTCCACTCCGGAAGGATCATCCTTATGTGGCTTGCAGAACGATCGGAGGGACGTACCCGCGCGGCCCCATCCGTGCGACCGAAAGAAACCTCACATATCGAATAGAAAGACGTCCATTTGGACCGGGAAGCCGAAGATACAAGGGTCCACCTCGCCAGTACCATACCACGATAGATGCACGATACGACACACGACCGGGGAGGCGTTCTCACGCAATGAGTGAGAGCGATCTCTCCGCCGACGAGCTCGAACTGCCGATCAAACGAACCACGGGCGAAACGCTCGAGGACCGTCTCACGGCGAACGCTTACCACAACATTCTCCCCGCCCGTTATCTGCGAAAGGACGCCGACGGGAACCAGATCGAGACGCAAGAGGAACTGTTCGTCCGCGTCGCGAAGAACGTCGCGCTGGCGGAGGCCGTCTACGAGGCGGACAAACACGACGTCGAGATCACGGTCACTCCCGACCAGATCAAACCCGATCATCCCCGACGTGATGAACTCGCAAGCGAGGTCTTCGGCGCGGGCGTCACCGCGGACGATGACGCCGAGACGACGCTTTCGGCCCACAACGTCAACAAGTTCTCCTACGAGACCATCGTTCCCGACCTTCCCGAGGAGATCCGCGAGCACGTCGAGGGAACCGCCGCGACGTTCCGCGAGGGCATGGAGTCGCTGTCGTTCATGCCGAACTCGCCGACGCTGATGAACGCCGGCGACGAACTCCAGCAGCTATCAGCGTGCTTCGTCGACTCCCCGAGCGACGACATCACCGACATCCATCAGACCGCCAAGGAGGCCGCCGAGGTCTTCCAATCGGGTGGTGGAATGGGGTATGCTTTCTGGAAACTCCGCCCCTACGGCGACGCCGTCGGCTCCACCGGTGGGATCGCCTCCGGGCCGATCACCTTCATGCGGACCTACGACCAGATGTGCGAGACGATCGCACAGGGCGGCGCGCGCCGTGGCGCCCAGATGGGCGTGATGCGCGTCTCCCACCCCGACGTCATCCAGTTCATCCACGCGAAAAACAAGGATGTCTCCTTGGCCCACTCGCTGCGGCTCAACGACCCGGACGACTACACCCACACATCCTTCAAAGACGCTCTCGACGAGGCCAGAGAGCTGATCGACGACGAGGGTCGTGTCCCGAAGCATCTCCGGAACGCCGTCGAAGGGCACCTTTCGAATTTCAACATCTCCGTTGGCGTGACTGACGGCTTCATGGAGGCGCTGTACAACGACGAGGAGTTTACCTTCACCAACCCACGGACCGAAGAACCTCACATCGCGACCGCCGAGACGAAGGAGCTCTACGAGATGTTCGACCTCGGTCACCACGTCGAGGTCGGCGAGGAACTCTCGATCCCCGCTGGGGAGATCTGGGAGCACATGGTCGAGGGTGCTCACGAGAACGGCGAACCGGGCATTATCTACCTCGAACGGGTAAACAAACAGCACTCCTTCGACGTCGAGGAACATCCGGACCACCGGATCCTCGCGACCAATCCGTGTGTTACTGGTGACACGCTGATCAGTACGGAAAACGGCCTCGTCGAAGCTGAAGAACTCTACGAACAGGGCGTCGCGCGTACTGTCGTCGTCGACGGCCGTCTCAGTGAAGAGACGCTCAAGGAAGCGAGCAGCGTCTACAAGACCGGTGAAAAGGACGTTTATAAACTCACCACCGAGGAAGGGTACGAACTCCGTCTGACCGCCGATCACCGTGTGATGACCGACGATGGCTGGGTCGAGGCGGAGCACCTTGATGCCGGCGATACCGTCCACGTTCAGAATCGAAAAGGCGCGTTCGGGCAACACGGATCAGTTGAAGAAGGCCGCGTCCTCGGATGGCTCGTCGGTGACGGACACCTCAAGCACGACGAGGAACGTGCGGTTCTCAATTTCTACGATGAGGATGCCGAGGTATCCGAATCGTTCGCTGCTGATGTGAACGAGATCATTCGAGAGCCTGTTGGGAACGCCGATTACGGAGTCGGTGTCAGTGAAATCAAACGTGACGACGGATACCGTGGTGCACAGGCGGTCGAGCAGCGGATCCGTTCGGCTCGTCTCTATGAGTACGCCTCCGAAGCCGGGCTCGCTGAGCAGAAACACCAGGTTCCCGACATCGTCACTCGCGGAAGTCAGGGGATGGCTCGTGGATTCCTACGCGCACTCTTCTCCGCAGATGGCGGGGTTTACGGTGACATCGAAAAGGGTGTTTCCGTCCGTCTTACGAGTACCAGTACTGACTTGTTACAGGATGTCCAGCAACTTCTGCTTAACTTCGGGGTCTACAGCAAGATATACGAGGAACGTCACGAAGCCGGCCTTCAGGAGATGCCGGACGGAAACGGTGGAACGGCCGAGTACGAACGCCAAGCGGATCACGATCTTGTCATTTCGAAGGACAATCTGCTGCGGTTCCGCGACGAGATCGGCTTCCTGCTTGACTCGAAGAACGAAGCACTCGACAAGCGGCTCGACGACTACGATCGTGGTCCCTATTCCGAGCGCTTTGAAGCGACAGTCGTGTCCGTTGAGCCGGATGGTCACGAGGCCGTGTATGACCTCACTGAACCCGACACCAGTTCGTTCGTTGCTAATGGTCTCGTGGTTCACAACTGCGGCGAGCAACCACTCGAGGAGTACGAGGCCTGTAACCTCGGTCACATCAATCTCTCCACGCTCGCCGATCTGGACGCGCCCGACTGGCGCGTCTGGAGCGAGGAGCACGCCGACGAATACGACACGCAGGAGGCTGCGATCGACGCGTTCCTCGAGGAGGCGATCGACTTCGAGGCATTCGACGAGCGCATCGACTACGGCACGCGCTTCCTCGAGAACGTCGTCACGATGTCGGATTTCCCGGTTTCGGAGATCGAACAGCGGGTCCGCGACATGCGGAAGATCGGCCTCGGCGTGATGGGGCTTGCACAGCTGTACATCCAACTCGGCGTTCGGTACGGCTCCGAGACCGGCAACGAGATCGCGGGCCAGTTGATGACCCACATCAACCACGTCTCCAAGCGGACGTCCCACGAACTCGCAGGCGAGCGTGGCTCCTTTAACGACTGGGCGGATTCGAAGTACGCGAACCCGACCGAGTACCGCGAGTGGTTCGAACACCATACCGGGCTCGATGCCGACGAGTGGGCCGACGGCTTCCCGATCCGCAACCATAACACGACGACGATCGCGCCGACCGGCACGACCTCGATGGTCGGCAACACGACCGGCGGCTGTGAGCCGATCTACAACGTCGCCTACTACAAGAACGTCTCCGACGACGTCCAGGGCGACGAGATGCTCGTCGAGTTCGACGACTACTTCCTGCGGACGCTGGAGGCCAACGACATCGACGTCGACGCGGTCAAACGCGAGGCCCAAGCGCAGATGGCCGAAAACGAGTTCGACGGCGTCGAGGGGCTGGAGACGGTCCCGAACCCGATCGGCGAGCTGTTCGTCGTCACCGGCGATCTTTCGGGGAAACAGCACGCGGCAGTGCAGTGTGCCTGCCAGCGCGGAGTCGATTCGGCCATCTCGAAGACGTGTAACTTCCCCAACTCGGCGTCCCTCGAGGACATGGACGAGGTCTACCGCTACATCTACGACCACGGTGGCAAGGGGGTCACCGTCTACCGCGACGGCACGCGCTCGAAACAAGTTCTGACCACGCGTGCGAAAAACGCCGAGTTCGCCGACGAGTCCGAGGCTGCCGAGACGATCGTCGAGCAGATCGACGAGGTCTTCGGCGGCGTCGAGGCGTTCCTCGACAACGAGGACGTTCAGGCGCAACTCGACGCGGAGATCGCCGACCTACTCGAGGCCAGCGAACGGCCCAGCGTCAACTACGCGGAGACGCGTCCCCGCCCCGACTCGCTCAATGGCGTCACTCAGCGCGTCGAGACGGGCTACGGCAAGCTCTACGTGACGATCAACGAGGACGAGAACGGCGGCCCCTTCGAGCTGTTCGCGAACATCGGCCACTCGGGCGGCTACACGAACTCCTTCACCGAGGCGCTCGCGAAGGTCATCTCGACGGCGCTCCGCTCCGGCGTCGACCCCGTGGAGATCGTCGACGAGCTGCAGGGCACCCGAAGTCCGAAAGTCGCCTGGGACAAAGGCGAACAGATACAGTCGATCCCGGACGCGATCGGGACGGCCCTGCGTCGGTATCTCGACGACGAGATCGACAAGGGCATTCCCCAACAGCAGTCCCTTAGCGAACTCGAGGAAGAGACCCCCGACGATTCGCCGACGACGGAAAGCGGACAGACGGACGGTGGCGGAGTCGCCGCCGACGCGGCGGCCGGCGAGGCTGGCCTGTCTCCCGATCCGGACGCCACGGATGGTGCGGCTCCGGAGCCTGACCAGGACGTCACACAGGACCTCATCGCTGCCGGCGAGTCGCCGGAGTGTCCCGAATGCGGCGGGATGAACCTCTACTTCTCGGAGGGCTGTAAGACGTGTGAGTCCTGCGGCTGGTCGGAGTGTTGATTCCCATCCGGACGCGGAAAGCACACTGACGCGCTTCCGATTTTTTGACGTCGACTCGACGAGTACTCTCGGCTGCCGTTCTGGTGGTCGGTCACGGGGAGAGGTACGAGACGAGCCGGCAGTTTCGCCAGTTATGGCTTCGGCGCGCCCCCGTCGGCGCATCGACTTCGAAGGAATCGACGACGGCGTAGAAGACGGCCTCGGGGTCATCGTTCCACTGCCAAAGCCACCGTGTGTGGGCGAGCAGTCGGAGGGTTCTGGCGAGTGAGAGGCTCGGCGTTTCGGTGAGCGTGTCGTACCCGTGATCGCGGATGAGACGGTGGTGGTCGGCATACAGAACGGCCGCCAGCAGAACCGCCAACTGGCAGTCCTCGGGGAGATATCGGATCCCCGCGACACCCTCGGCGTAGAGTTTCTCGGTACGTTCGAGTTCCGACCGGATCGCGGCGGCGATCGAATCGTCGAACCGACACTCGAGGACTTGTTGGACGGAGGCGCCGTGCTCGTGAAGCGTCCTCGCGGGGAGGTACACTCGCTCGCGCTCGCGAACGTCCTCACCGACGTCGCGCAGGAAGTTGGTCATCTGGAACGCCTCCCCGAGCTTCGTGGCGTGAGGAAGAGCCCGCTCGGGTTCTTCGACGTCCATCACCGACGTCATCATCCGGCCGACGGCGGCGGCCGAGCCGTTCATGTACGCCTCAAGATCGGCATAGGTCTCGTATTGCGATCGATCGATATCCGCGGCCATCGCGTCCAGAAAGACGGTTACGTCGCTTTTCGCGATTCCGCAGTCGGAACGGAGGTCACGGAACGCGGCGAGCACGTCGTCCGCCGGGGCGTCACCGGGTGGTTCCTCCCCGAGAACGACCCGGCGGATCCGGTCGATCTCCTCGCGTTGTTCCGACGGTGAGCCGGTATTTTCCGCATCGACGATCTCGTCGGCGACGCGAAAGAACCCGTAGAGGACGTAGGTTGGATGGCGGATACGCTCGGGGAGCAACCTAGTCGCGACGTGGAAGGTCCTCCCGGTGCGCCGTTGGATCCGTTTTCCTCGAGCGACCCGATCGTCGTCGATCATCCGTACACCGCCGCGAGGTCGCGGTCGGAACTGAGAATGCGGGTGCCCATACCGTCGATCTATATGGCATGTAGAAGTATAACTGTTCGTGCGCTTTCCTTACCGTGTTCGATGGCGCTGGTCGATCGCCGAACAAATATATCAGATCACTGTACGGATGACCGGAATGGACCGTGATTTCGATCAGTGGCGTCAGTAAAACGTATCGCTGCAGTCGTAGACGACGCCGTGATCCGGACAGACGTACTTGCAGTGGCGGTGGATCATCGCGGTGCCACACAGGGGACACGGACGCCCACGGGGCGATTCGGTGGTTCGGGTATTGGATTCGGAGTCGGAGTCCGAATCTGATTCTGAATCGGAGTCCGCATTCGGATCGGCATCCGCATCCGGATCCGTGTCCGACGTGTGTTCCGGCACGTTCGGGCCATCGAGTCGCGAACGCTTAACTCCGATCCATCCCTGGTTCGCGATCCATCCCTGGTTCGCGATCCGTCGCTCGACGCGGATCGAACGCTCGGGCGTCGAACCGGTCGGACCGGACCAATCCGATTCCGAATCCGACGGCGACGACGGCCGGAACCATGTTCCCGAACCAGAGGTTGATCCCGCCCCAGAGGAGGACGAAACTCACCACGTCATCGAGCATGAACGGACACGACCGAAGCCGCTCGATCAGTCGCTCACGATCGAAGGCCCGATCGAGTGTGGCCACCGCGACGGCAGCCGAAAGCACCCATCCGAGGTAATTCGAGATCGGAACGTCATAAAACGCGCTGCCGGCGTCGTAGGCCCAGAACCCGAGCGCGACCGCGCCCGGATCCAACACCACGTCCATCCCGACCACGATGGCGGTCACGACCGAGAACCGGGCGATCGTCCCTGCGACCCGCGATCCGAACACCAACTCGCGAAGGAGGTAGCCGTTCATCACGAGCGGGATGAAAAACACCGGCAACGCGATCGGGATGCCACCGACCATCGGACCGAGATCGATTCCGTACTCGAAGGTTCCGTAGGGCCATCCCGTCCGTATTCCGACCGACTCGATCGCGTAGGTGTATCCCACCAGGATCCCGATCCACGCTCCAGCACGTCTGTCGAGAAGCGGGAGCACGCCGACGACGAGCGGTGAACGCATCACGAGCACGCCGATGAGGAGGATCCACGGGTTAAACTGGAGGGGAGTCGGCAGCCACCCCTCAGCGCTGGCAACGAGCGAGAGGGCGCCGATCGCGGGAAAGACGACGGCGATCGTGACCCGGTGCTCCCGAACGATCCCGTCGAGCGCGAGTTCGAATCGACGGCGGCTGTCGGGAAACCGATCGGGGAGATCGAGACTCCATGACGTATCACGCGACACTCGCGATCACCTCCGGAAGGGAAACGATACGCCAGAGCCCCCCGATCGTGAGAGCGGTTCCGACGACCGTATTGAGCGCCGGAAACCACCAGTAGGCACGCTCGACCGCGATGGGCGTACTCGCGACGACGGCGACGAAGACCGGATAGATACCCAACAGCGCGCCAAGACGGATGTCGACAATGGCGAAGGCGATCGCTGCGAGGCTCCAGCAGACTCCGCAGTACGCGTACGTCCACGATTCGCCGAGGAGCGTGGCCGTCGTCTCGATTCCCGCCTCGCGATCGGGGTCGATGTCGGGGATCGCGGAGAACGTATGCATCGCCATGGTCCACGCCCAGGCACCCACGAGCGCGGCCCAGGGAGGGTGTCCGCCCGAGATCGTCGCGTAGGCGGCCGCACCCGGAAGGACATAGAGCCCGTTCGAGACTGAATCGAGGATCGGGGTCGTCTTGAACCGGAGCGGCGGAGCGCTGTAGCCGACCGCGAGCGCGAAGAACCCGGCTAAATACGGCCACGCCGCCGGCTGACTCACGGCGAACGTCGCGACACCCAGGCCCGCCGAGGCGACGATCGCTGCGGTCGCGAGGCGGTCCCCCCGCCAGCGAGTCTCGCGTGACTCGGCGGCGGCCTTCTTCGGGTTGTGCGCGTCCAGGTCAGCATCGAAGGCGTCATTGACTCCGTACAACAGGACGTTCGCCGGCAGTAGGAAGTAGCCGAACAGGAGGAGCGCGCTCGGCGCGAACAGTCCGCGGACTGAGGAGGCGCCGTAGGCGACCCCGACGACCACCGGTCCGGCGAGGTAGAACCAGAATCGGGGTCGCGAGAGCACGAGCAGATACCGGATGCGATCGCTCCCCTCACGGCGATCGGTCGTCTCCGTCGCCTGATTCGATTTGGATGACTCCGTCACCGGTTTGGGTACCGAGGCATCGTCAGCGTCGACGTCGTCTCTCATTCCGATCCGGCAATGCACTCCGCAGTCAGTTGCCCGCTTATCAGACACATCGGGACCCCGATACCCGGCGTCGTGTACGAACCGGTGAAATAGAGCCCATCGACTGCCGAGGAGGCATGTGACGGCCGAAGCAGCGACGTCTGTGAAAGCGTGTGTGCAAGTCCAAGCGCCGATCCGCGATAGCTGTTGTATCGATCGGCGAACTCGCTCACCGAGAACGTCTCCTCCACGACGATCCGATCGCGCAGGTCGGTTCCGGTATTGTCGGCGATGTCGGCGAGCAGTCGGTCGCGGTAGCGTTCGCGCGTTTCCGCGTCGTCATCCAGCCCGGGGGCGATCGGCACGAGCGCAAAGAGGTTGCTGTGGCCCGCCGGCGCGACCGAGTCGTCCGTCTTCGAGGGGACACAGAGGTAGTAGGCCGGATCCTCCGGCCAGCTGGGGTCCTCGAAGATCTGCTCGAAGTGGTCGCTCCATTTCGTCGGCAACACGAGCGTGTGATGGGCGAGTTCCGGCACCTCGCCTTCCACGCCGAGATAGATCAGAAACGCAGAGGGTGCGTAGGTGCGCGAGTCCCAGTACTCCTCGGTATATTGACGCTTCTCCGGCGGGAGAAGTTCCTGTTCGGTGTGAGCGTAGTCGGCGTCGGAGACGACGATATCGGCGAGATATCGCTCGCCGTTGGCGGCGTCGACTGCGAACCCGCCGCGGTGTCCCTCGATCGCGGTCGCCGCCGCGTCCGTAACGTACTCCACGCCGAGTTCCGAACCGAGCTCGACGATCCCGTCCACCACTGCCCCGATCCCGCCGTCGGGATAGTGGACGCCCATGTTGAAATCGACGTGGCTCATCAGGTTATACAGTGCCGGCGTGTTCGTCGGCGAGCCGCCCAGAAACACGAGCGAGTACTGCATCAGTTGTTGAAGCTTCGGGTGATCGAAGTAGTCCTCGACGTGACCCTGCATCGACCCCAGAAGCGAGAGCCCGTGTGCGTGTCTGAGTACGTCCGTGTCCACGTAATCGCGGAGTCGGGGACGGTCCTCGTAGACGAAATGTTCCATCCCGACCTCGTAGTTATATTCCGCCTTCTCGAGGTATCGATCGAGCGCCTCACTCGCGCCGGGCTCGTAGGATTCGAACACCTCCCGATTCGCATCGAGATCCGGGACGACGTCGACCAGATCGCCGTCCTTCCAGAAGACGCGGTAATGCGGATCGAGTCGGGATATCGAGTAGTAGTCCTCGGGCGTTCGCTCGAAGTAGTCGAAGAATCGCTCGAAGACATCCGGCATCAGATACCACGACGGCCCCATGTCGAACCGGAACCCGTCGATCTCCAGCCGACTGGCCCGCCCGCCCAGCTGTTCGTTCTTCTCCAAGAGGGTGACGTCGGCTCCGGCGTCCGCAAGGTAACACGCAGTAGAGAGTCCGCCGAATCCCCCGCCGATCACGACGACGGATTCGCCGGCAAGCGACCCGATCTCGGGCGAGACATCCATGCCCATCGGTACGGGCGGACCGCGTATAAATGTCTGCTCGATTCAACGCCACCGCCGCGGCTCCGCCATCTCGCCGCTTCGAATCACAGGGATTATCGGCACCAACGATGTAGCACGCCGATAGATGTCGCAACGAGAAACCTGGGCGACGCGTGTGGGGTTCATTCTCGCCGCGGTCGGCAGCGCCGTCGGTCTCGGGAACCTTTGGCAGTTCCCGTTCAAGACCGCGACCAATGGCGGCGCGGCGTTCGTAGCCTTCTACCTCATCGCCGTCCTCCTCATCGGTTTTCCAGCAATGCTCGCCGAGTTCGTTCTCGGCCGCCGGACACAGCGCAACGCCGTCGACGCATTCGCCCGACTCGGACACCGATCCTGGCGGATCGTCGGCGCGCTTGCCGTTTTCACTGGCTTCTGGATCCTTTCGTATTACAACGTAGTCGGCGGATGGGTCATGCGGTACATCCTCGGAAGCGTGACCGGCGCCTACTTCGATAATCCGGCCGGATACTTCGGCTCGGTCTCTGCCGGTCCCGAGGCCGTGATCGCACAGGCCGCCTTTCTCGCGATCGTCGTTGCGATCGTCGCGTTCGGTATCGAGGACGGCATCGAACGAGCCACGAAGGTGATGGTCCCGAGCATTATCGTGTTGATGGTCGCCCTTGCCATCTGGGTCGCTACCCTTCCGGGCGCTGCGGAGGGGTACGCGTTCTTCCTCTCGCCCGATCTTGACGCGATGATTGCCAACGCTGGCACCATCATTCCGTTCGCGGTCGGCCAGGCCTTCTTCACCCTCTCTTTGGGAATGGCCATCATGATCACCTACTCCTCGTACGTCGGTCGCGACGACAACCTGATCTTCGATGGCGGTTCCGTCGTGATCACGAACACGATCGTCGGCGTCCTCGCGGGCCTCGTGGTCTTTCCGATCCTGCTGACGATCGGCGCCGACATTACCAGCGACACCGGTGGCGCCGGCGCGCTGTTCGTCGCGACGGCTGCCGGATTCGGTTCGGTTCCGTTCGGCAGGCTCTTCGGCGTGGTCTTTTTCGGCGTCGTGCTCATCGCGGCGCTTTCGTCCGCGATCAGTTTGCTCGAAGTGACGGTCTCGTACGCGAATGACAATCTGAACATCTCCCGGCCCGCCCTGTCGGTCGGAATCGGCGTCGGCTTGTTCCTCCTCGGCGTTCCCTCGGCGTTGGACACGGCGTGGCTAGCGTGGTTCGACACCCTCGCCTACCAGGTGTTTCTCCCGCTTTCGGTGTTGCTTCTCGTCATCTTCGTCGGCTGGGTGATCGGCAAGGAGGCACTCGAGGAACTGCTTTCGGGCGCCGAGGACTTCCGAACTTTCGGCGTGGTCTGGCTGTGGACGATCCGGTTCGTGGTCGTCCTCGCCGTGCTTTTGACCCTCGCCCTCGGCATCAACGAGACGTTCCTCGTCGAGGACGCCGCCTTCTTCGATCCGTTCTGAAGCTCGTGCCGCTTTTCGGGTTCTCATCCGATCCGTTCGATCTCGCCTCGTTCAGTGTGGTTCCGTTCCATCTCGTCACCCTTTTTCGGGGCCGTGACCGACGCCGAATCGATGACGAGAGCAACGTGGCGGACGCGGGTCGGGTTCATCCTCGCTGCCGTCGGCAGCGCGGTCGGGTTGGGAAACGTCTGGCGGTTCCCCTGGCTGACCGCGGAAAACGGCGGCGCGGCGTTTCTGTTGTTATATCTTCTGTTGATCGTCACGGTCGGCGTTCCCGGGTTGATCGGCGAGTTAGTGATCGGACGTCGAAGTCAACGGAACCCAGTCGGTGCCTTCCGTGAGCTCGGAGGGAGCCGGTTTCAGGTGCTTGGCGTCGTTGCGCTCGTTGCCGCGGCCGTCATCCTCTCGTTTTACTCCGTGGTCGGCGGCTGGATCCTTCGCTACACGCTTGCGAGCGCGACCGGGGCCTACTTCGAGGCGCCCGCACAGTACTTTGCCACGATCGACTACGGTCTCGGCGCTATCGCGTACCACGCCGCCTTTCTCCTCGTGACCGTCGCCGTCGTTTACCTCGGCGTCGATCGCGGGATCGAGGCCTCGACGACCGTGATGGTTCCCGGGATCGTCGTCCTCTTTGGTGCGCTCGCGGTATGGGTGTCGACCCTCTCCGGAAGCGCCGAAGGATACGCCTTCTACCTCTCGCTGGACGTCGGGTATCTGCGTGAGAACTTCTTCGACGTTCTCGTAGCCGCGGCCGGACAGGCGCTTTTCACCCTCTCAGTGGGTGCCGGCGCAATGCTCACTTACGCCTCCTATCTCGGGGAGGACCGCTCGCTTGCGGCCGACGCGACGCTCATCGCGGTGCTCAACACAGCCATCGGCGTGCTCGCCGGACTGGTTATCTTCCCGTTGTTGTTTTCCCTTGGCCTCTCGCCCGGTCAGGGCGGTCCCGGGGCGCTGTTCGTGAGCCTCGCCGGTGCCTTCGCCGATCTGCCCTACGGTCGTCTCGTCGGCGTGATCTTTTTTGGCGTCGTCCTCCTCGCCGCGCTCTCGTCCGCGATCAGTATCCTTGAGGTGCTCGTCTCCTATCTCGTCGACGAACACGACCTCGACCGATCCGTCGCAACCACGGGTGCCGGCGGACTCCTCTTTGTAACCGGCAGCGTGGCGGCATTCTCGCCGACCGTCTTCGGTCTGCTTGCGGACACGATCGCCAATCTCGTTCTCACCGCCGGTCTGATCGGATTCTTGCTTTTCGACGGATGGGTCCTCGGGCGACTCGCCCGCAAGGAGTACGAACGCGGTGGCGGGTGGATCGCTCGCGCCACCGCCGCCCCCTGGTACTATGCGATCGCGATCGTCTTACCGGTCTTTCTCGCGTTCACCCTCGCGACCGGGATGGGGAGCGTCCTGGGGGTCCCGCTCTCGAGTCCATCGGCGCTCGTCGTCGCCCTCGTCGGCGTCGCCGCGATCATCGCTGTCTTCCGGCGGTATCCTGCCTCGAGTTGATTCGGACGGTACCACTCCCCAAATCGATTCTGACAATGCTCCGCCCCGGGTTACTCCCGTCGTGGATCCCCATCCGTCACGCACGGATAACGTTATACTACTCGGTAAACTAACATATTCCAGTGCGCGCACAGTCGGAAACGGTCGGCGTCATCGCCCTTCTGGGAGTCGTCACGATATTCGTGACGATGGTCGGGGTGACGGGGATCGCGATGATCCCCTCGGAGGAGACCGATCGGGCACAGACGACGATGGTCGATGTCGGGCTCTCGTCGGATTCGGTGCGTATCGTTCACGCGGGTGGCGAGCCCGTGTCGGCCAACGAGATCGTCGTCCGGATCGACCACGACGGGGGTACGGACGTCTACCGGCTCGATACGGACGGGACCGTGATCGAGGGACGCTTCGACCCCGGAGAGGTGTGGACGCTCGCCGAGGTGCCCTACGGCGCGACCGCCACGGTCGACGTTCACGTGATCCACGAGCCGACGAATACGGTCCTCGATCGACAACACACGGTCTTCGGAGACGACGGGAACGGAGACGGAGACTGACGACCCCGAAAAATCGGATAAAACCGCCGTCCTCGGAGATCCTCACTCTCGATGACTTTCCGTGTGAACGGAACTGACTCCCGGTTTCGATCATCGACGTAACTGGCTATCGACAGGCCCTTATGGAGCGTTCTCGAAACTCGGGGCATGACTGCCGTCGGCATCGACGCGATCGAGATCCGAACGGGCAAGCTACAGCTCGACCTGCCGAACACGTTCGCGCCCAAGAAGGGCGAGGACCCTGAGAAGTACACGAAGGGGCTCGGGCTGGAGGTTTCCTCGTTCCCCGATGTCTACGAGGACATCGTCACCATGGGGGCGAACGCGGCAAAGCGGCTGATGGATCGCAAGGGGCTTGACCCCGACGACGTCGGCCGTATTGATGTCGCGACCGAATCCGCCTTCGACCACTCGAAGCCGGTGTCGACGTATATCGCCGGCTGTCTCGAGCAGGTCTACGACGGTGACTTTCGACACGCCAACAAGGGCGAGCGCAAGTTCGCCTGCGTCGCCGGCACCCAGGCCATCGACGACGCCTACAACTGGATCCGCGCCGGGCGAAATCGTGGCCGCTCGGCGCTCGTGATCGCGACGGACACGGCCCTCTATGAGCGCGGTGATCCAGGGGAGGCAACTCAAGGCGGTGGCGCCGTCGCCATGCTCGTGAGCGAGGATCCTTCGATCGTCGAGTTGTCGACCGAACAGGGCTACGGGAGTATGGACGAGACCGACTTCCTCAAACCGAACCAGCAGTTCCCGAGCGTCGACGGCAAGCGCTCGGTGCAGGTTTACCTCTCGCGAATGCGTGAGGCGCTTGAGGACTACGAGGCCGTGGCCGGCCCCGTCAGCGTCGACGCCGTGACGTATGCGCCGTTCCACACGCCCTTCCCGGGGATGGTCAGGAAGGCCGGTCTCTTCGCGTACCGCCACATTACCCGCAATTCCCCGGTCGAGGACGAACTTGCGGCGGCGATCGGTCGTCGTCAACCCCGGGAGACCGATTACGACTCCCGGGACGCCTACGAGGAGGCGATCAGCGAGTACATGGACGATCTGAAGGAAGCCGACCAGTACCGTGAGTGGTACGCCGAGACCATCGAGCCGACGCTTGGCCTCTCGAGGGTCGTTGGCAACTGGTACACCGGTTCGGTCCACCTTGCTCGCGCGAGCGCACTGCGGGACGCCGCCGATCGCGGCCTCGATGAGGAGTTCGTCGGTCGCCAGCTACTCATCGGCTCCTACGGGTCCGGCGCACAGGCGGAGATCCACTCCGAGACGGTCCGTGACGGCTGGAAAGCGGAAATCGAGGCGTTGAACATCGACGACCAACTCGCGAGCCGGTATGACCTCTCCTTCGAGGAGTACGAACAGGTCCATGACGTCCATGACTACGACAAAAGCGTCGACGTCGAGGAGTTCACGACGCCGGAGGCGGAGTTCGTCTTCACCGGCTGGGGCCGGATGAACGAGCGTACCTACGACTACGTCGAGTGACGATTCGGCCGGTAGTGGCGTGGGTGAGTCACGTCCCGCGGTCGCGGGCGTCCGCGTCGATCGGCACCCCTTTTTCGGTCTCGGGGGCGACGTACGCGATGAACGAGTCGACGTCGGGTTCTCGGACCGTTACCTCGACCTCGATGTCGCCGAGTTCGTCGGGCTCTCCGACCGAGAAGTTGACGACACCCTCGTAGGCCGCCTGCTTTTTCAACGCGAAGGAGAACCCCTCCTCGTGGACGCCATCGTGGAACACCCGTCGGGCGGTATCGAGGATTTCCTGTTCGTGGAGGACGTCCGAGAAGGGATCGAGCGTATGGGTCTCGGCGACGAGCGTTCCGTCGACGAACTCGAAATCCGCCTCCGGAAAGACGTTTTCGACCGCGTCGGTGACCCGATCGGTCACCTCGGTGTCGCGGACGGGCGCTTCGATCCGGACGTCGATGCTATAGATCATTGTCATATCCTCCCGGAGGGGTCCTCCGTCTCCTCGCGTTCCTCGTTCGTGGCCGTCTCCTCGACGCCGAGCAAGTCCCTGATACGATCGCGAAATGCCTCAAGCGAGCCGGTGTTTTCGATCTCGACGTCGGCAGCCTCGATCAGTTCGCCCATGCCGAGATCCAGTTCTCGCTCGTCGCGTTCGCGAAGCGCCTCGATCGACTCGTCGGTGGCGTCGCGACCCCGCCCGGCCAGCCGCTCGGCGCGAACGTCGAAGGGGGCGCGGATCGCCACGAGGGTGAAGTCATTGCCGAACGCTTCGCGAAACCGGTCGAGTTCGACTCGCGATCGGAGCCCGTCGATCACCACCGTGTCGACGTCGGTATCTGACTCGGATACGGCCTCCGTAACGCGAGGAATGGTCCGTTCTGCGATCGCGTCTGCCCCCTCCTCCTCGCGAAGAGCCTCCGCGATTCGGCCGTGGTCCTTGGCCGGATCGAGCCCCCGTTTTCGACACTCCTCACGGATCACGTCGCCCATCACTACGACGGGGATCCCTTCCTCTCTTGCGACCGTCGCCGCCTCCCCTTTTCCGCTGCCGGGAAGCCCGACGGTGCCGATAACGCGCATCGTAGATCCGTCCGCCGCGCCGGACATTAAGGCCTGCGGAGCGACCCCGACCGGATGTTCCATTATCGTCCCCACGTCTCGTGTTCCGGGAGTAGTCCCAGTATCACCACGAGTAGCGCCGATCCCATCACCATCATCACGGCGGAGTAATACAGAAGTGATCCGGCCGTCGCCGGAGCGTGACCGGCGAGTTCACGGAATACGTCCACCTCGAGCGTGACGACGAGCAGCGCACCAACCAAATCGAATACCAGATCGAGGATGGCGTCTCTGGGCCCATACTGAACCAGAACCGGTTCGATACCGTATCGTTTGCCCACGATCCGTGCGAGCAGTTCGATTAACTCCCAGAACACGCCCGCGAGCATGACGTAGCCGATCGTGAGAGGGATGGCCGCAATACGAACGTCTCCAAACGCCGCGAGGAACCCGGCATACGCCAGTGCTGCGACGAGCGCCGCCGAAACCGTATGCGTGAGGTGATCCCACCACCACACCGAATCGTAGGGACCGAGCATCCCGATCGAGTGGAGGAGACCGGCCACGGTGACCCAGATCGTGAGTTCGGGGGCGATCACGGTCCCGATCCAGGGTAACGGTGTCCCGACGGCGAACGGAAGCGTGACGCCGGCAAGGAGCAAGGAGAACAGCGTGTTCACGACCGCCGCAACGTTTCGACGAGACACGGCACCGATGAGGGTACAACCGACCGCGCCGAAAAGCATGACGAGCAAGGCGGACAGAAACGTGAGAGGGACCACGTCGTTCTCGATGTGTGGGCTATCAGTGATAGCTCTTTCGTGCGGTCGATCCGACCCGGGAGGGCGACGCCGCAGTGTCTCCGGGAGGGTCCAACCGGAACGGCTCGACGATTGAGAACCTCACCGCTTTTAACCGATCGGGCACTCATGTGAGTGAGGGCACGTAGCTCAGCCAGGATAGAGCGTCGGACTTCTAATCCGATGGTCGTGGGTTCGAATCCCACCGTGCCCGTACGAAAACCTTCGGTTTAGTGGTTCTCGGTGAAACAACCGTTAGTGGCTTCTTTGAGGCCTATACAGGCGGTTTAGATTTCAATTCTCATTCTGAAAATCTGAGGTTCGTTAAGGAACTTTGTGCCCCCCTCCTCCTTCTCTTGTTTTTCATTGTCGTCACAAGTCCGTTTATAAGAGGTGATCGCCGGTGAGTTTCGTTCCGGCGTCGGTGCTGTATCATCCGGATTTCGGATCGACCGTCTTCGCGGAGATGGCTGTTCACGAATGGCGTCGACAAGCGGAAGATCTCGATGTAACTGAGGTGACCGTCGATGACCCGCGGTGAGGTTAATCGCTGGTACATCGAGTTTCATTGTCACAGTTGCCAGCAGCTGACGCTTCTCGATCACCGTGAATCGGCCGCGAAATACCGTGAGTGTCTCGACTGTCACCGTATTCCTGAACTCGACCAGGAGCAGGTCGACAATCGGCTCACGTCATTACTGTGGGCGCATCAATTCGTAAGCCCAACAACCGACGCAAGGACCGGAACAGCGAAGCGATGCACACCTGCGAGCGGAGCGGCCGGAAGCGGGGGCTCGTCCCCCGACCCGGAAGGCGGTCCGCAGGTCGACCACCGGGAGACCAACGAGAGGCGGAGTGGTGCCGTTGCTGATGGTGGAGCGGAGGTCGACTGGTGAGCAGTTCGTCCGAGTCGGGAGACGATCATCTCGCGCCATTCCTTGAGGGCTTGGAAGGCTCATCTCCGTGTGAACTTACCGGGGTCGACAACCCCCCGGACCCGTTCGAACCGTTCGATGGGACTCACCGTGCACAAGAGAAGACTCGACTTATAAAGTGGCTCACGTACCACCCGAAGGGCGTCTCTATCGTCCGTACAACCCAGGCGATTCTCCCCAGTTCTGACACGCTGACGATCTCCGATCGCGAGTACACTCATACTGATTATCAATTCGTTCGGCGCTTTTTTGATCGGAGCGAATACGTAGAGTTAGACCGTGACGCCGACGTTTTACGCGCCTGCCCGACTCCTGCGGCGTTTCACTTGACACGAGAAAGTAAAATTCCAAGTGAGCATCGACAGTCCTACGCAAACGACCGCGCTGAGTCCTTAGTCAACGGAATTTGGTCGCTCAACGATGTGAATGACGCCCGCTTACTCACCAAAGATTTCGCGACGTACCTCGAAAGCATCGACGATCGCCGGTTGATGCTACAAGAACGCGATCGCGACGATCTCAAACTCACCATGCCGTATCACACGCGGTTCAACAACGAACGACGAAAACGCGAGCAATGGGCTCGGTATAATACTGCGTGGGAACTCGCGGATGAACGATACCAGCGTGGCGTGATGATCACTCTGACCACCGATCCAAAACGATACGGCTCGATCGGCGCGATGCTCGACGGGCTGATGGATGCGTGGCAAGACCTTCACGAAACCCTCAATCAGCGATATCTCGACGATCAGCGACTCGACTTCATCCGCGCGTTGGAATTCGGCGGGAGTGCAAAATCCGATCACATCGGTCTCCCCCATCTACACGTCTGCGTATTCGGCGTTCCCTATGTCGATCACGGCTGGCTCAAGAACTACTGGACGGATCGCCACGGCGAGATCGTCCACATTCACGGCATGAACAAACGCGGTGCTGATTCCTGGGTGATGAACAGCGGTCAACACCGTGGTAAATCCGCAGCGGGCTACCTCGGGAAATACCTGAGTAAGACGTTCGAATCGATCGGTGACGATCCTGATGAGTTGTTCGCTCGGATCGAGTCGTGGGAGGAAGGCGGTGACTGGCCGAGTTCGGAGTTATGGAAGCTTGCGCTCTACTGGGCGACTGGTCGCCAGTTTTGGGATTGCTCCCACGATCTCAAGGATAACACGAACGTCGATCGCCTCGAAGACGTCCCCGGTCTTGGTGAGACGAAGCTTGCTCGTCTCAACGATCAGGGCATCCGCACGATCTCCGACGTGCGGCTCACCGACACCGACGAGATCGCGGCGATAGATGGCATCTCACCCGGATTTGCTGAAAAACTGAAAGAGATCGTCGGTGAACCATCCGAATTCGATGTATTCTCGTTCGAATTCGTTGGTGCTGCTCGATGGAGTGAGATGCCTGCTGCGTGGTCTGCCAGTGCCCGCCACTATGGTGTACGGTCGGCGATCTCTTGACTGAAGGTGATCGTCAGCATCACACTACTCATAACTGATAGTGGTTCGACTGCCCACGGCTTACAGCTCTGTCTCGATCCGGCCGACACCGAGTGCTCGGGACGCGGCCGCAGAAAGGGTAAGTCCGCTGTCGTCGACAGTCACTTGCTCATCAGTCACGTCAGCGAGCAGATCGCGGAGGTCGTGTCGGAACGCGGCGGGACGATCCTCCGTGATGCGAGTGGTGTCCTTCTGCTCGTAGCTAACTGCGCGATGCCGCGCGTAGATCCGCGCGAACGACGCGCGGACGTCGACGGGGACTTCATCGACGACGTTCGGGACGGTCTCTAGGTCAGTTTTCGATCCGTGGGCTGCTCCCATTGCGACGAGACACCGACCGAGGACGGAGCCGTCATCAGCCGCGACTACTTCGGTAGCTCGTTCCTCGATATCTGCGTGTTGGATGGTCGTATCGACGCCGACGGACGTGAACGCCTGCTGTAGTTCTTTCAGATCGATGCGGGAGTCGGACGAGAGTCGGGGAGAGTAGTTGGCGTTGATACTACCTCCCGCAAGGACATGCGCGAGTAGTTCAACGAGCGCGCGGGCTATGTCGCTAGTGGGGTCGGGATCGATCCAGCCGTAGTCGAGCACAGTCTGGACGCCGCGGACGGGATCGGGCATTCCGTCGTTGATCCATGCTCGAACTCGGCCCGGTGGCAATTCGAATGCGTTGCCGATCTCGGCGCGACCGGCATTCGGGTGCTTGGCCGTATATTGTTGGACCCGCCGGTAGTCAAGGACTTTTTCCCACGGATCGGTGTACACGCGGTCGGAGTATGTACGCGCTACTGACTGGGCCGTTGGTTCCACGGTCTGCCAAAAAATGGTGGTGCGTATTGGTTAGGATTACGGTGCGGTCGAGCTGGCGAGTGTAGCGGAAGAATCACCGTTTGGCGATTCCCACGTTACACGGACATCGTCACCACTGCTAACAGGGCTTGCCGATTTTGACTCCCCGGCACTAATAGGTAGGCCCCAAGTCGCGTCAATACCTCCGTCGGAGACGATTTTTACTTCATTCGAATTGTCCGAATTTAGAGTGTCTCCTCCTTCATGGGTGACTGTGACTGTGTCGGAGTTTGCGTAGGTGAAATCGAACGATGCCTGCGGCGTGGTCTGCTGGACCGAGTCGCCGAGTCCCAGCACGAACGTGCCGATCACGGCAGCCAAAATCACGGTTATGGCGACCATGAGTATGACCCCTATAACGGGGCTCACAGCCCTCTCCTCCGTGATCAGCTGTTTAACGTTCATCGTTATGGTGCAGTTGAACTTCCGATAGTCGCAGAGCTTGAACCGTCTGGTGAGGTCCAAATAACTCGGACAGTATCTCCGCTACTGTAACCGCTGTATGTCGTACTGTCACCAGCTGAAATGTCTAGTGTCCACCCAGAGGAAGACCCGCTATCTGAATTGATGTCAATTGATCCTGAATTTTCACTATTTAAAGTATCTCCACCTTCATGAGTAATTGTCACCTCATCGGTGGTAGGAGTGTCCCACTCGAAATCAAACGATGCCTGCGGCGTGGTCTGCTGGACCGAGTCGCCAAGACCGAGCACGAACGTGCCAATCACGGCCGCTAAAATCACTGTGATAGCGACCATGAGTATAACCCCGATAACGGGACTCACGGCTCTGTCGTCGTTGAATAGCTTTTTGAGTTGCATGGTTGGTTACCAACACACACCTCCGGCGAAAGAGTTGGGACATGCCATGCATACCAGTAGGAAGACCAACAGGTTCTGGTCTCCCGATCACATGGGTTCCCCCCCCACACCCTTCGCGGTGAATCGTGTGTGTATGTGTTTATAGAATTGGTGCCAAGATACTTATATTTGGGGGAAGTATTTCTCAGAAATGAGAATCAACCGATCTAACACGATCCGTCCCTCTCATTGAGAGAGGACCGATCTGTGTGTTGGTAAGGTCGGAACCACCCGACCGATAACGGATATGCGCTTGCTGAGCAAAAGGCTGCGGATTTTCTATATCGTCGGTGGTCGGGTCGGTGATGGATATGCGGTCTTCAGCGATTGGCTGTCTCGTGCTGAACGGTACGATGACGAGGATTTTAACAGAATCAACATTGATACATATCTTTCCCACCTGAATATAATATTCGATCAAAAATTATGGATAATTTTTCAACTATCTAGTTTCACAGAGCCATATTGAGTTTAACTACTGTTTCGGGTGTTGGCTCACTTGCAGATGTCGACGAAGAAAACCCCGGCTTTCGACGATCTCGATCCCGTCGAGGCCAACGACGACGAACAGGACGAATATGATACCGAATGGCTTGACCTCGATCCCGGCGAGAACGTCGTGGGCGAGATTCGAGCTGTAACTCCCGATTGTGGGGACTACAACACGACCGTCCTCGAAATCGCTCGCGGTCTCGGCGACGTCGTGTGTATGTGGTCGAACAACCAGATCGATCGCGCCCTCGAAGACAACGATCTCGGTGAAGGTGATGTGGTCGGTATCATGTGTACTGAAGAAACCCGAACGTACACGCCGGAAGGCTCGGACGAAGAGCAGACATTCAACATTTGGGAAGTGCGGGCACTCGGAGGTGACGACTGATGGCGACCCGCAGCTCTATGTCCGGGCTCGTCTCGGACTATTCCCATCTGCGGACGCTTCCGGCGCTGCTGTCGGTCGTGTTCGCGCTTGCCTCGCTCTACCAGTTCGGTGGCATCTCCGACGTCCACCTAACGTGGTTCAACTACACGCTGACCACTCAACACGCGATGTTGACGTCTGTCGGTGTGTACGCGCTTGCGTTCGCTTCCTCGGAAACGAAAGCGTTCGATCGCTATGACGACTGGGAGAAGGTACTGATAGCTGCCGGGCCGACGTTGATCATCGGATACGAGTACGTTGGTTTCATCGCTAACCTGGTAAACACGACGTCCAACACCGGGCCGATCGCGGCGTTCCTCGTCGCTGTCGTTGCCTGGTCTGTGGCTGTGAGGTAATTCATGAGGTCTCTGTTTCGCACGATCTCGGCGGCGTTCCTGCTCGCGGCTGTTGTCGGTGCGTTAGTCGCTGGTGGCGCTGTCGCGATTGATGGGCCGACGTTCGCGAATGAATCCGTAACTGTCGATAACGATACGTATTCGGTCGCTGTGACTGCAACTAATGTCACAAACGGCCCGGTCGATGTTGAGGTGTATGGTATCTCGAATGGTAATGAGACGCTTGAGACCACTACCACGATCGACGCAGTAAACACGTCTACAACCAAGGAGTTCTCCGTAAATTCGACCGCCTATGACTCATACCGCGTTGTCGTCTCTGAGTCGGACTCCGTTTCACAGACACAGACTGTCGAAAGCCTCACGATCGATACGCTTGTGTCTGGTACTGGCGGCGGCGGCTTCCTGCCTGGCACTAGCAGCGATCAGATGTCGATAGCGGTACTGGTCCTGGCTGCTGGCGCACTCTTGGTAATGAAGGAGGAATAATGACGACCAAAACTCCCAATCCGTCGCTGACTCGCCGGGGCTTGCTCCGCAAGGGTACGGCGGCGACGGTCGCCACGCTCGGCGTTGGCGCATCGGCTTCGAGGCTCGATCGCTCGCCGGTAGGTGATGCGAAGGCACTTGCTCCACTTGGTGTGATGGCTGCTGTCGGCCTGACGTACCTCGCGTACAAGGGCGCGACGAAGATCCTCGGCGATAATCGCGATTACAGCACTTATACTGGTGCTGATGCGTTGCATCAAGAGATCCATGTCGGTGCTGCTGAGATGGATTCTGCTGACGAGCGCGTGATGACTTCGATTCAGAACAATATCACGAACTCGCAGAATGTCGCGCTTGCCAAGGGGAAAGCGGCGATCATCAAGGAGATGAATGCCGGTAGCTCTGAGTCTGCCGCACAGACGGCTATGGCGAACGCGATCGATTCGTATTATTCGACGATCGAGGAGAATGTCCTGATTCATTACCAGTCGCAATATTCCCAGGCCCAGCACCACGCTGATCAGGTCTTCACTCACAGTTCGATCGCGCTTGAAAATGCGTTCCAGTATTACAACTTCGGAAACACCACTTTCGAAAGTTACTCTGGAAATCACATTGCGTTCTTGCTCGGCCACCGCTTGGATCACTCTAATTCGTTGGGTTCTCAAGTCGTTACAACTGCTGATTACCAGTTGCTCGATGGGTCTACTGTCACTGTCGATATTGCCCATTGGGATGATTCGACTGGCAACACCGCTGCCGTGGCTCCTCATCCGTCTCTGATTTCTGTTCCGGCTGACCTCACGAGATTCCTGGTCCAGCCGGTCACTACTGGTGACCCCACGACACAGTATTTCGATGCATCTCGGTTCCCTTCGGTACTGGATGCTATCGTTACTGAACGCGACGACGTGAACGCACAACTCTCTGGATTCGTTACGGATGTGTATTCCCAGTACGCTCCGGGCGATATTCCGACTGAGGATATCGTCGATCCGATCACCGCTTCGACGGAACTCTCCCAGAATTACGACGGGTATCAGACCCGGGCTGCTCACGCGGCTATGATGGGGATCCCGACGAACGCGGCGAACTCGCTGGTCATCGAAGTGGAAGATACTTCTGACGGTTCGACTGCGCTTCTTGAGGCGGATCTATATACGAACCATGTCCCGACTGATGGGAGTGGGAACGAGGTTGGCTTTCAGGTTGATCAGGCCTATGATCCGTCTACCTGGGCCGAGCCGCTGTACATCGCGTACCGGTACACTGAGACTGATAGTAGTGGACAGGTTATCTCTGAAACCCAGGAGTTCGAGCAGCTTGAGATGCCCTTTACCGTCTTAGAGGCGACCGACAAGGACGGTAATTCGGTTACTTCGTTCCAAACGCAATCGAGGAATAACCAAACGGCTGATGTGACCACGATCCAGGAGGAACTTGATCAAATACGACAGACACAGATCGAGATGCAAGAAGAGGCACAGGACGATACTCAATCCGGCGGCGGTACTAGTACCGATAGCGGCTTTAACTGGGATCAGTTTTCCATAGCTGGCATCCCTGGCGTTGCTGTTGTCGCTATCGGCGGTCTGGCTGCCTACGCCGGTTTCCAAAGCGGCAACTACGGTAACTAACCCACCATGCGCCCATTTTTTGTACTCATGCTGTTGCTTCTAGCAACGGCCACGATAACCGGAGGTGTAGCTGCACAATCAACTAGTGCGACTGCTGGAAACAATGCTGGCGTATCTATAAACGCATCTGATGACCGCCCACGTTGTACGGAAACTGTCTCCGAGGAGTTGTCGATCTGCTCGGCTGAGGTTGACGATGGTTCAGCTGTCTTGCAGCTGCAATCTGATGGCGTCCAACGCATCACGTTGACTGAGGCTATGCAGCAGACTGGCGAACTCTCCCGGCAGCAGTTCCTCCTAACTGACGGTCGGAACACCGTCCGCCTCCGTCTCTCTCAAGAGGCGGATGGCGACATCGGAGTGACGATCGATACTGGCGACGTGCTATACGGAAAGGTCATCGAACATGATTCCGCGCTTATTGGCGGTCCCTGGTCATCTTCTGACGCCCAGGCTGCTGGCATCGGCGGCGCGTTGTCCGTCTCGATAACGACGATCTGGCTTGTGATCCGCCGTTTGCGTGGTCGCGATATGTCCCCGGAGCGGGTAGCATGAACGACCACATCCACCACCCGGAGAACCCGACGAAAGGCGAACTCCTGATCGATTTCGTCAAAACTCGTCTGCTCACGATCCTGGCGATCGCCTGTCTCGCTGGTGCTGTTGCGATATACACCGGATTCGATATAGAATTGCCGCGCTTCTGGAAGATCGTTGGTGCTGCAACGTTGTTCCTACTGCCGTATTCCTACATCGTTGGTGCTAAAGTCGTCTCGCTGTTGCATAATCCGAATTATATCTTCGTTGTTGACCTCGACGCTCGCCACCTGGAGGGCGCGTTGTATCAGTTCCCATATACTGATTTCCGCGAACTTGAGGCTCGCGAGGGGTCGTTTACCCAACTAACACCGAATCTGTACACGGCGAAAGATGTTGATCTCGAAGCGATGGAAGCCACGGGAACGTGGCGCGGAACCCTCGACGATCGCGAACTCTGTCGGGCGCTGCAAGCGGTCCACGAGTGTCGCGGTCAACTTGAGGATGACGCGAAACGCGGCTTCGCGATCGAAACCTCTGCGTTCACGATCATCCGCAACGCGGTCCGCCGGACGACCTTGCACGTTGTCGAGACCTTTGAATCCGGATCGCTTCCGGATGAAGGCTCGGCGCTTCACGAGGCAGTCGAGGACCAACTGGAACAGTTCGATCTGGAGGATAACCTCGAAACACTCGCGGAGGATGTCGACGTCTCGCCAGCTGAAGCTGAAGGAGAGATCGACGATCTCGAGACATCTAGTGAGACGGAGCCGACTCCGGAACCGACTGAGGTAGCAGCCGATGACTGACCCAGCCATGCTCCACACGTTCCAGGCGCTTGCTCTGTTGATGGTGTGGTGCTCCGGCGTTTTCTACGGAATGTACCGCTACGAGAGACGGACACAGAACCGAACACTTCGGGAGATATTCTGATGACTGATAGTGATGAGCGACTCCTGACGGCGGCAAAGCTTCGCGAACAGATAGACGGGCGTCTCGAATCGAACGCGGACTTCTATCCGCACACGGGCATCGTCGCTGATGATGCTCACCGATCGAACCTCTCGTTCGTGGAATCCGTCCTTCGCGATTCCGAGGAACATTCCTCGTTCGCTGAAACCGATCTCGGTGCTGACGTGCTCGCGAAGTTCCGCAGCGATCGAGCCACCGGCGCCGTCTCGGAAGGGAACGGCTCTGTGCTATCCCACCTGGTCGGTGTCACCGAGCAAGACCTCGACGCGAGTGCGATCACCCTGTCGGCTCGTATCCTCGACGAGTTGGATCGAAATGGTGCACTGTCCACGATTCTCGCAGCCGGCGATCCGAATACTGGAAAGACGAATACGGCATGGCTGTTGATCGAACTCGGCCGCACGTTGTGGGACGATCTTCTCGTGATAAGCAACGCTCGCGCCGGGATCGTTGACGAACGAGTAACCACCTGCCACGATCTCGCGGTCTCGCTGCTGGAACATCGAGCCCGGCCGAAAGCGGTCGTGATCGACGAAGCCTCCACACATTTCGACGCGCGAACGAACTCCCGTGATGTGGCGACACAATGGTCTCCGCTGCTCAAGCGAATGAGTAAGCTCGGTGTGGAGATGGTGATCGTGATCGGTCACACGGGCAAGGACGTTGATCCCGAAATAAAGCGCCTCACGTCGCTGGCGTTCTACAAGACGGAACCGAAGATCGTCGACTTCTACGAACGATGGCCGTCGAACTCCGATCAGCCGACCGATCAGCTATTCGGTGGCTCGGTCTCTGCCCTTGAGGCGACACGTGTCGACTACGATCCGGACGAACCCGCTCCCTGGGAATGGAACCTCCGCTCTGGTCTGTTCGATCTCGATCTCGACTGGGAAACGCTTCTGGACGAACTCCGTTCCCGTGGTCCTGCCGAGTAACCGTCAATCCACCCACCGACCCACCCACCGTTATCAGGTGGTCGGTGTTCGTATGTTACCGCGCGGCCCCTCCTCGTGGGGGGTCGCGCGGGGTGTGTGTAGATTGCTTCGACCCCAGATAGTAACCCGAATATCCCTTCGTCCTCCGGCGGTCCAACGAGTGTTGCGGTTCACCAGTAGGAAGCCGGACGCACACCGTAGCGCGCCTACTGGCGCGCGAGGAAGCCCGCCCGGCGCGGCGCGACCATCGGGAGCAGCCGTGCCCGGCAGGACCGACGGAAGTCCATTCTAATTCTGGTGTAGAACGCTTTCTTATTACAGAGCTACCCCCAAAATACACCTGCACCAGTATCTTTCGGATCTCCGAAGTTTCTGAGGGTTTCAGTCACGTATGAAACGCTTGTATCACAATGCTCTGCGATTTCTTCTTTGGTGGCATTCGGCCACTTTTGAGCGGCATCAAGAATACACTCTTGTTTGGGAGTTAAACTTGACATAGATGAACATACCTTATTCGAGTTATATAATTTCACTCCCCGATTTTCCTCATATGTAGGGTTCTAGGTGAATCTCCTCTAACTAACCGACCACCGGGGAAGGTGCTTCGCATCGAGATCTCCACGAAGGTATGCTAACCCCCACGACGTGATCTCGTACATATCATCATGGACTGGAACTATCAGCTCTCTTTGTGAGAGTTCATTACATCGCTCTTGGATGTGATCTTTCGACACTTTGAGTTCCTGAAATCGGGAATCTGATGCGATCGTTGCGGGTGTTGCCCAACTGTCTTCAGCAAGATGCTCAAGAATACGCTCATCCACCTGTTGCATCCAATTCGCTGGTTTTCGGATTGACATTTATGCCATCGAAGAACTCTCTTCTCCGTTCGCCTCCGGTAATTCTCCAGCATCCAACTCACCTTCAAGATACTCTCGCCCACTCTCAGTGAGAACATACACGCCATTTCCGAGTGGTTGGAGTAGCCCGTGGTCCGCAAGTTTTCGTAATCGCCGCGAGATCTGTGATCGGGAAACGCGAATGTAGTCGTGTTCCGCAAGCTCAGTCGCCGTCCCTGAGTCTTCTTCCCGAATAATCTCTAGAATTCGGTCATCCCAGAGAGTCATCCAAGCCGCGGATTTTCTCATCTAGCGTGTGTTTCCTTCCCCATTCGCTTAATTGTAACACTATGTGTGTTTAGTACCTTCTCAACTATTTGAACACAATCCGTGCATTTATGCACAATAAGTGTGAACGTGATTTTGCGAAGCCACCGACTAGGTCTGTGATGACTCTCGTTGGTGACTGAAGACCGGGACCGTGGTTCCAGCACGGCCCCGAAAAGGTGGTTTCGCGGCCTCACAGCCATGTCCGAAACCATCCCTGCGGGCGAAGCCCGCACGAACGAGGAAGCGTTCCGATTTGAAAACGGCTCCGCTTGTGCTGTTTGCGGTCGTCGACGCGCAGACGGATTCGACGCCCAACTGCGCGCGAGTATCTGCGCGAAGTGTGCTCACGAAGCGGAGGCGTAACTGATGGGCGACGATCTCGAACCGATTTCTCCGAACGATGCGGTGGAGATGTACCAGGAGGCGATGCGCGACGAACACGCGGAGTCGACGAGGAAAAGCGCGAAGCATCGCCTCGGTGCCTTCGTCCAGTTTTGCGATGAGGAAGGTATCGAGGACCTAACCGAACTCACCGGTCGCGATCTGTTTCAGTATCGGATCTGGCGTCGGGAGGGCCAGGGCGATGGCCGCGAACCGATCAAGTTGGTTACGCTGAAGGGGCAGCTTGCGACCCTTCGTCGATTCCTCCGGTTCGCGGCGAACATCAACGCGGTTCCTCCCGAGCTGTACGAGCAGATCGTCCTCCCGACGATGAAGAACGGTGAGGACGTTTCGGAATCGACGTTGGATCCGAGCCGCATCATCGATATTTTGCGATATCTGGAGGGAGCACAACCAGCATCTCGCGATCACATCATACTGTTGCTCCTGTGGGAAACCGGCGCGCGCACGGGTGCAGTACGAGGACTCGATCTCGGAGATGTGGATTTGGATGGGTCACACCCTCGGTTCACGGGTCCGGCCGTGAGTTTCAATCATCGACCGGATACCGGTACACCCCTCAAGAATCAGGAAGCTGGTACTCGGTGGAACCGGATTAGTGGGTCGACCGCGGCCTACATCGAGGACTACATCGAGTATCATCGGGATGATGTCACCGACGATCACGGTCGGCACCCGCTGATCACGACCGAGTACGGTCGTCCGACCGGTAACACGCTTCGAGTTTCATTGTATCGGGTGACTCGTCCGTGCTGGCGCGGGGAACCGTGTCCTCACGATCGGAACGTCGACGAGTGTGATGCGACCCATCTCGATCACGCGAGTAAGTGCCCTTCGTCGCGATCTCCTCACGACGTCCGGAGTGGGCGAGTGACGTACTACCGGCGAGAGGACGTCCCCCGGCGGATCGTGAAGGATCGTCTGAACGCGAGCGAGGACATTCTCGATCGCCATTACGATCGGCGTTCGGATCGCGAGCAGGCTGAACAGCGCAGCGATCACCTCCCCGATATTTAGGTCAATGAACGCGACAATCACAGTAGCTAAACGCTTAAAAGGCAAGACCCACCGTGCCCGTACAGCCGTCGAGTGAACACGAGGTGTGCTGAATCGCAGCACGTAGGGGTACTCACCGTGCCCGTTATCTAGCGCCTCTCACGTCCGTCGGGTCACCGTGTCCCTCTCTACAGTCTGGCTGTTCGGGCATCGGATCCCACAGTGGCCGGACGCTCATCTGACAGGACCCTTTTTCTCATTCGACCCCGTCTCTCCGATCATGCCCGATCCTGAACTCCTGCAAGAGGCACGCGACTCGATCGAGACGGCCCGTGAACGAATGGACGGCGACATTGCCGACCGACTCGCGTCGATCGGCGATCGACTCGAGAGCGCCATCGAGGCCGATCGAACCCTCGATCATGGGACGCTCGCCCGACTCCAGAATTCGCTTTCGGAGATCGCGGAGACGGTTGAGGACGCCGAGCCGATCGACGTCGCACGGGAGCGACTCTCGCGATACCGCGAGGACGTCGAGGGCGTCTGAACGAACGGACTGCTCACGTCTGCACGAACTGGACGAACGCGATAGAGGAACGGACCGAGTCGACGGCTCGTGAGACGGCGTTCCCGCTACAGGACGTTCTCGATGTGGTCGGCGACTTCCTCGGGGGTGTCACCGACCGGAACTCCGGCAGCGTTGAGCGCGTCGATCTTCGATTCGGCGGTTCCAGTGCCCGAACCGGAGACGATCGCGCCGGCATGGCCCATCCGTTTGCCCGGCGGGGCCGTTCGTCCGGCGATGAAGCCGGCGACCGGCGTGTCCATGTGCTCGCCGATGAACTGCGCGGCCTGCTCTTCGTCCTCGCCGCCGATCTCGCCGCACATCACGATGGCCTCGGTCTCCTCGTCGGCCTCGAAGGCCTCGAGCGCGTCGATGAACGAGGTCCCGATGATGGGGTCCCCGCCGATCCCGACCGCGGTCGTCTGGCCGATACCGCGTTTGGTGAGGTTATCGACGACCTGGTAGGTGAGCGTTCCCGATCGTGAAACGAGTCCGACGTTGCCGTCGACGAAGATGTTCCCCGGGAGGATGCCGAGTTTCGCCTCGCCCGGCGTAATGATGCCCGGACAGTTCGGTCCGAGCAGTTTCGTGTCGACCTCCGAGAGGCGCTTTTTCACCTTCGCCATGTCCTGAGTGGGGATTCCCTCGGTGATCGCGACGACCAGATCGAGATCCGTATCGAGCGCCTCGAAGATCGCGTCGGCGGCGAACGCCGGCGGCACGAACACGACGGAGGCGTCCGCGTCCTCGACCTCGACGGCCTCGTCGACGGTGTCGTAGACCGGGACGCCGGCGACCTCCTGGCCGCCCTTGCCGGGTACTGCACCGGCAACGACGTTCGTGCCGTATTCGATCATCTGTCCGGTGTGGAACTTGCCTTCCCCACCGGTGATTCCCTGTACCACGACGCGCGTGTCGTCGTCCACCAAAATGCTCATTGGGCCACCTCCTGGGCGTTCTCGACTGCACGCTGGACGGCCGCCTCCAGCGTCTCCTCGACCTCGATGAGGTCCGTGTTCAGTATCTCCATGCCTTCCTCGGCGTTCGTCCCCGCGAGACGGACGACCACCGGCTTGGGAATCTCATCGAACTGGCTCAATGCCTCGTTGATTCCCTGCGCGACCTCGTCGCCCCGGGTGATTCCCCCGAAGATATTGAAGACGACGGAGTCAACGTTGGGGTCCGAAAAGACCATATCGAGCGCGTTCGTGACTCGCTCCGCCTTCGCGCCGCCGCCGATGTCGAGGAAGTTCGCCGGCGATCCGCCGTAATGGTCGACGAGATCGAGCGTGGTCATCACGAGCCCCGCCCCGTTGCCGATGATCCCGACGTTACCCGACAGGCGGACGTAATCGAATCCGTACTCGCCGGCCTTCCGTTCGAGGTCGTCCTCGTAGGACTCCTCGGCCATCTCCGTGAGATCGGGCTGGCGAAACAGCGCGTCCTCATCGATATTCATCACGGCGTCGGCGGCGACCACGTCGCGATCACCCGTGATCATCACCGGGTTCACCTCGATCTCGGAGGCGTCGTTGGACTCGTAGAGATCGTACAGCGTCGAGAGAAGGGACGCGACGTCGCCGGCGACGTCTCGGTCGACACCCGCATCGTAGACTACCTTGCGGGCCTGATAGGGGTGGAGACCGAAGGCCGGATCGACGTGTTCGCGAGCGATGGCGTCAGGGGTCTCCGCTGCGACCTCCTCGATGTCGACGCCGCCCTCGGTGGAGACCATGAGAACGGGTCGACCCGCACTGCGGTCCATCGTCACGCCGACGTACAGTTCGTCCACGAAGTCGACGCCGGCCTCGACGAGGACGCGGTCGACGGTGTAGCCCTTGAGGTCCATCCCGAGGATGTCCTCGGCGTACTGTTCGGCCTCCTCGCGGTCGCTGGCGATCTTGATGCCACCGGCCTTGCCGCGGCCGCCGACGTGTACCTGTGCCTTGATGGCCGCCGGGAACCCGATTTCCTCGACGGCGTCGAGAACCTCCTCGACGTTCTCGGCCAATCTCGAGTCCGGAACGGGGATTCCGGCGTCGGCAAAGAGGTCCTTTGCCTGATACTCGTGCAGCTTCATTTCCATTCGAAGAGGGGTTCGTCGGGCGCTTAAATCCCGCTCATTCGTCTCGATGATAGAGATCGTCCCCGTCTCGAACGAGGGACGCTCCGTCGGGATCGAGCGTCGATCGACTTCTCCGCCGCAAGTATATCATGAACATTTATTATGAATCTTTCCCTCGCTATCGGTGATGACATCCGTAGTACACGGCTGATGCCGACCACGATGCCGAGGGAACGACCTCGACGTCCGCCGACGTGTCGACGTTTGATCGGACGGATCCGATCGATGAATCGGCGACCGAGACGTCGGACGATATCGACGACGGCCGCAGTGTACCTGCGCCGGCGCAGTTCGGGACCGGCAACGGTCGTCGATTACCGAACACGATCGACGGTGAGAACGCCTTCGCGGGACGGCTGCGGGGGTCGAACTCGACGTGGGGGGACGATCGACGATAGGAACGGTCCACTGGCCGACGGGAGGTTTAACCGATGGACGAACGTATGTTGGTCCGGCCGATGACGATCGACCGCTCCGAGCCGGCTCGGCACCGGCCGTGACGAGCCCTATGAGTGCCGAGGCCAGCTTTCTATCCATACATTTCGGGAAAGAAGTGAACGAACGTCAGAGAATCGCGTCTGCTACCCTCTGAGAGAGGACAGTCGTAATCACAAGGCGAATAGAGTACACTCTGAGGCGTCACATAGGCCCAATCACGCTCTTCGGAGTGAATGGCCGAGTTGATCGAGAAACACGACGTCAAAGACGCCGTGTTTCTCATCGACAACGCAGACGATCGTATCGGTGGCCTTCGACGAGAAAACCTCAGCTACCGCGTCCAACAACACGGCTTCAGAAATTCCGTCGAACGTATCTTTCGTGAGGTAGAACGTAGAACGTCTTCGTTCTCAAACCGTTTCAGTCACGTCGATCCGCCGACCGCGGAAACGTGGTTGCAAGCCCACGCCGTCTGGTGGAATCATGCTTAAGTTAACACGACCGCTTTGTGACTTGACTCAGGCTCCACAGATCTCATGGAGGTCGTCAAGGGAGTCGATATCCCAAGTTGGCCATACATTAAGATCCCAGTCGCTTCGGTGGGGGCGACGGATAAAGGCCGAGTCAATATCAGCATTCTCGGCAGCCTTGATATCAGACTCATTATCGCCGACGTACAGGGCAGACTCCGCGTTGAGATCTGCCAGCGCACGCTCGAGATAGTGTGGATTCGGCTTTCGAAGTGTGAGGCTCTCGGTCGTTGCCTCACGGCCATAAGCGGTGTCGAACAGATCCGAAATTTCGAAGTGATCTAAGAGAAAATCGACCGTCTCTTGCTGGTTTGAGCTGACGATCCCCTTCGCGGTATCAAGACCAGACAGCGCGTCGATATCCTCGTAGGGGGTTTTCCGTCCCGCGCGGGCTTCTTCCTGTTGGGCCCGAGATACTGTGCTATCGCGAGTGCGCCAGAATTGCTCTGATTCGATGTTGTATACATCACTAACGGTGGCGACGTCACTGGGAGTCGCTCCAATAGTCATATCATCGACGTGATCTGGATTGGGATCGGTTACCCCAAACTGCGCAAACGTCTCTTCGGTAGCTTCTCGGAGGACATCAAAACGGGTTCGACCGACGAGGACGCCGTCGTTATCGAAGACGACGGTATCATACGACATATTTTTTGTTAGGTATCCAACGTAATAAGGGTTTCAGTCGAGAATAAGTAAGTCGCTCATCTCGATACATTGTAACACAGCAGTTTCTCGAACCAGTTCTCGGATGAATGGAGACGCACCGATCGTGAGCCCGATAGCGACGATGAGGGTGGCGATAATCACGAACGAATGGTCTCCAAGCGGCCACAGCGGACTCCAACTGCGACCCGAGCGGCGGCGACGGTGTTGCTGAGCGAGGGATTGAACTGACCCCAAACCGTATCCCATATAATGGGTACATCACCGCCCGGTCCGAGGGGTGAACCGTTGTTCGGCAGTAGCCGCCGGTACGCGAACGACCCGTTCCGGTTCCTCTCGGCCTGCGAGCGGGCCTACGGCGGTGTCGTCCAGTTCGATCTCGGGCCGATGGACACGTACCTGCTGACAGAACCCGAGCACGTCGAGCGCGTCCTCGTCACGGAAGCGGACCGCTTCGCGAAACCGGAGTTCCAGGGCGACGCGCTCGGCGACCTGCTGGGCAAGGGGCTGTTGCTCAGCGAGGGCCAGACGTGGCGTGAACAACGCCGGCTTTCGACGCCGGCGTTCCAGGTGGACCGTTTAACCGACTTCGCCAACGACATCGTCGCCCACAACGAGAGCCTGCTGGCCGACTGGAGCGACGGTGCGGTCGTGGACGTGGAACAGGCGATGACTCAGGTGACACTCGCGGTCATCACTGACCTGATGCTTGGCACCGACCTCTCGGACGAGCGGATCCGGACCATCCGGGAGGCCCTCGAACCCCTTGGCGCGCGGTTCGAACCGGACCCGATACGCTTTGCTGCGCCGACGTGGCTCCCCATGCCGGGCGACAGTGAGTACGACACCGCCGTGGAGACCATGGAGTCGGTAATCGCGGACATCGTCGCCGAGCGTCGCGGCAGCGAGGGCGACCCCGAGACCGACGAGGGTCCCGACGACCTCCTTTCGATCCTCCTGCGGGCCCAGGAACGCGGCGAGCAGACCGACACGCAGATTCGAGACGAGATGATGACGATGCTGCTGGCGGGCCACGACACGACCGCCCTAACGCTGACTTACAGCTGGTACCTCCTCTCACAACACCCCACAGTCGAAAAGCGGCTCCACGAGGAACTGGACGAGCAACTCGGCGGCGAGCCGCCGACTATGGCCGACGTACCGTCGCTAGACCTGGTTGAGCGGGTCGTCGACGAGGCCATGCGGCTGTACCCGCCGGTGTACGCGATGTTCCGCGACCCAGTCGAGTCGGTCACGTTCGACGAGTACACCGTCCCGGAGGACGCGACGATCATGCTTTCCCAGTGGGCGATGCATCGCTCGGAGCGATTCTGGGACGACCCCGAGCAGTTCGACCCGGACCGGTGGCCCGGCGACGACGACCGCCCTCGCTTCGCGTACTTTCCCTTCGGGGGCGGTCCCCGCCATTGCATCGGCAAGCACCTGGCGAAACTGGAGGCAAAGCTCATCGTCGCACGGACCGCTCAAGAGTACCGGCTCGAGTACACCCGCGAGGGCGAGCCCGACCTGTGGCCGACGCTGACGATGCACCCGCGCAACGGGATGCCGATGCGGGCCCACGAGCGGTAGTCGAGGCTGTGCCGTCGCTAGACGTGTACGCGACGGCATCCTGCCCGCGAGCGTTTTTCGCACTGCCCCCGTCCGGCTCCGGAACGGCGTCACGGAGCATGTCGTCGGTGTTGCCGGTGAAGACGGCCGCAAGTCGGTCGAGATGTAGCCTACTGCTACGTCGAATCTTCGGCCTATGCGAGTTCGGTGTCGATCGCCGTTTGGGCTCGTTTGATCGCCCGATGAATGCCCGGTTCGAGTGCGGCTACGGCGGCATCGTCGTATCCTTGCTGCCGCTCGCTCGACAGGAGTTCGAGGGCCTCCTCCAGAAACGAGACGGCGTTTGAAAGCCCCTCGTTCGCACTGCGGGCGTCGCCGCGGTCTGCGGAGTTGGTTGCGGCGGCGGCTTCCTCCTGGGCACTTGACAGTCGGTCGAGCACCTCACTCCCGTCTTCGTCCTGCTCGGTAAGGGTGCGCGCCAGGGTCCGCAGATCGGCGATTTCGTCTCGAAGAGTACTCGCGAGCGCAGCTTTGCCCGTTTCCACGGCCTCGCGGATCGCCTCGAAATCGTCATCGAACGTCTCGGGATCGACCCTGTATGCGCCGGGACGTCCGTTATTATCGGTGATCTCGACGGTATAGCGGCCGTCACGGTGGACTGCCACGGCAAAGCGATCGTCTTCGACCGGCCGGCCGTCATAGACGACGCCGGCATAGTCCTCGATCACGCGGACGTGAGCGATGCCGTTCGTTTCCCGGCCGTCACCCCGGATCCACCCCACGTCCTCGGTCGCGACGAGCGTCAGTTCGCCGTCTGCGCCGGCCCGAACGAGTCCTCCCTCGTGGACGAACCGTTCAGCAAGCGGAGCGAGACCAGGGCCGTTGACGATGAGGAGGTGATCCCCCGGATCGACGTGCAGATACCCGAACACGCCATCGCGGGTGACCGTGGCTATCGGATCCTCGCTTGCGAGACGCACGGCGACTTCCACCGGCGGTTCGTACAGCGAGACGCTGACAGCATCCTCCAGGGCGTCCCGTGCCTCGTCCGTCACCCTTCCGAGGGCTCCACTGGAGCCGGACCCGAGGTATCGGACCTGGCCGACGACACGGTCCGACAGTCCCGGTGGTGCCTCTCCGCCGATCCGTTGTCGGTGGCCGGGGTCCGTGACGTCGTCGAGCGGGTCCGTGAATCGATCCTGTTCCCAGGGAATCCCGACGGAAGTGATGTGATCGGCGAACTGGTTCTCGAGGAACCCCGGGATCACGAACTCGAAACTCAACTGGGGGCCGACGAACCCCTCGACTGCGTCGCGAACGTCCCCGATCGACTCGAGCGTATAGGTCGCATCCGCCTCGGTCGGACTGTCGGCATGAGCCATCACGAGCCCCGGTTCGCGAAGCGGGAGGTCAGCCGGCGGTCGCGGTAATCCCTGCCAGGATTCGACGGTCACGCTCTCGTCGATGAAGTCCTCGCGGTTGACCGACAACGACGGATGGTGGTCGAGACGCTCGCCGTCGAGTTCCGGCATCACGAAGGGAAGCCTGGCGCCCTCATCGCGGGGAAGTCCGTAAGCGAACGGCGCCGCCACGTTCAGCGTGACGTCCAAGAGGTCGTTGGTCACGTCCGAGTCCCAGTTGTCGGTCGAGAGCCGCTCGAAACTCGGAACGACGTCGTTGATCTCGCTCGCGCTCGAGTGGGACCCGACCTCGGAGAGGATTCCCGGTCGACGGGATTCGGGAACCTCGGGCTCGAGGAACTCGTTGTTGGGGATCGCCCTGGAGTGGGCACTCGCGGACAACAACAGGGGCGAGCCGGTTTCCCGGTCGATGAACACCTGGAGGAGTTCCCAGTCGTGCCAATGGAAGTTGACCGTAAACTGATCGAACACCGAGTAGAACCAGTATTGGATCGCGTCGACTCCGTCCGCCGCTTCAACGATGTTGTAAAATACTCTCGGGTCGGGTGGCGTTTCCGTTTCGTCGAACGCCGCCGAGTACTTCTCAAGCGCGGTAACTCCATCCACGACTGGCCCGTCTGCGCTCTCCGTGACGTAGTTCCGAGGATCGGTGGGATACCATTTCTCACGGGCACCGAAGTACAGGTCGGGCGCGTATCGCTTGACGACGGGTGGCACCGCACCAGTTGACTCGTCGGGGTCGGTGGCGGATGGCGACTCCGTTGGCGTCGACGTGGAGACCGGCGGCTCCGACGGCTCCGGCGGTGAATCGGGTCGAGAGACGGCCCATGCCCCGGCGACACCACCACCTCCGATCACCGCAAGGGCTGCATACAGGAGGAAACGGCGACGTCGATCGTCGGGCGGACGGTCGTCCCTCTCCCCGTTTCTCGCCGTCATGTCTGATACAAGGGTAGGCGACCGTCGTATAATTACCTTCCCCAGGGATGACTGTTCTTGGCTTCCCCAAGGATGAATGCCCTTGGCTTCCCTCGTGACCGCTCTTGGCCTCACCGTGGCTAGATCGCGAATCGTGAGTGTTGGACCCATCGTTGGCGGCCGACGTCGGACCGAAGAAACGCCGACCGTGGTCACCATCTCGGAGGAACGGTCAGTTCGTTAACCGGATCGAACTCGGAGACCATCTCCTGCTCGAAGAGCCGTGGAGTATGAACGGAGGGCTCTGTGTTTTCCTCGTAGTGACCGCATTCGAATCGGCAGTATGGTCGACCTCTATTGCTAATCCGTGACAAATATACGATATGATAGAAAAATTTATTATGAACCGCGAACAACTATCTACTGGAATCAGGGTGATCAGCTATGGCACTGCCCACGAGTCCGACAAGCTCCTGGATGCAGAGCCCCGATTTCCCGAGCCGATTGTTCGAAACCGGTGGTAACGACTATGAACTGTACGAAGAGGACGACGAGTTCGTCCTGAGCGTCGAGATGCCGGGATTCGATCCCGACGAAATCTCCGTCTCGTGGGACAGCGGCATCCTCAACGTCGCCGCCGAACACGAGGACGAGCAGCGCGGTCAGCGTAGGACCTACCATCGTCGGTTCCGCTTCCCCAAGGACGTCGACGACGAGGCGATCACGGCCGAGTACAACAACGGCATCCTCGAAGTTCGGTTGCCCGTCCAGGCGGGAGCAGTCGTCACGGGCACCGAGATCGAGGTCCAGTCCTGACGACGCGAGGTTCAGACCTGGCGACGGCCGGATCGCTGTCGTCACGATAGTTCGACTCGTTTTTTATGCAGGTGGAGCGAGGCGGTTCACCTGTGGCGGACGTTACCAAACGCTATTGACAGTGCCGGGCGTATACGGTAACAATGCGTATTCTCGTTGTCGGGGCCACCGGATTCGTTGGATCACGGTTAGTCAGCCGACTCGTTGAGCAGGGGCACGATGTCGTCGCGTTTTCTCGGAGCGCGAGCGAACGGTCGTTTCCAAAGTCGGTCGAACCGTTCGATGGCGATCTCGGCGACCCCGACTCGCTCGACGGCTTGTGTCAGGACGTAGATGTGGCATACTACCTGATCCACTCGCTCACGGCGGAGAACTTTGCCGAACGCGATCGTGAGTACGCCACGAGATTCCGCGACATCGCGTCGGACGCAGGAGTCGATCGGGTGGTGTACCTCAGCGGTATCAGCGGCGATGGCGTGGATCTGTCCCCACATCTCGAATCCCGCCGTGAGGTGGAATCGGTTCTGGGGGAGGGGACGTACGACCTGACGGTGCTCCGGGCGGCGGTCATCATCGGCTCCGAAAGTGCGAGTTTCAGAATCCTGAACGACCTGACCGATAGGCTACCGGTGATGCTGGTTCCCGAGTGGGTCCGGACGCCGTGTCAGCCGATCGGGATCCGGGATACGATCGCCTATCTCGTCGAGCTACTCGACGTCGAAGCGACACGAGGAGAGACGTACGATATCGGTGGTCCCTCCGTGTGGACGTACGAATCGCTGCTCCGATTGACGGCCAGTGAAAAGGGAAAACGGGTGTATATCATTCCGGTCCCGGTAATGACTCCCGAACTCTCCTCACATTGGCTCCGATTGACCACCGACGTGCAATACGAGATCGCGCGATCACTGGCCGAAAGCATGCGGAATCCGGTGATCGTGCACGAATCGAAGGACTTGCAGGCGGTCGTTCCGATCGAACGAACGTCGATCGAAACTGCGGTCCGGGATGCCCTCGCTGGGACCTGAGTCGTCGGCTATTCACTCACAAGAGTCGATTCCCGCTTGCGTGTCCGGACGTCGAATCGCGTCGATATACCTCCGAGCATCGGGATCGAGATCGAACGTGCCGTGAATATCCGCGGGAGCTTCCCCGTGGACGATCCGACCGAATGGATCGGCGATCGTGGAATAGAGACGCTCGAATCCGGGGATGAGTGATGGGGGAATTCCCCGGGCCGTTAGTACTCGCTTGACGGCTGTTTCGCCGGCGTGGACTGAGTCCCCCTCGATGAAGAGGAACACGAACGGCTGACAGCCGAATTGCGCCTCCAGAAACCGCTGGATCGGGTCGGACTCCCAGGGGACGGAAACGACGTCCTCCATCCCGTAGGTGAGAACGCTCACTGCGGTTCGAAACACCTTCTTACGTCCGTCGTAGATGAGAACCGACGGGAGACTACTCACGATATCGGAGTATACGCCTCCGAACGGCGTGATTCTTTCGAAAGCGATCGTCGTGACGGGATCGCGGTTCGCTCGAACGCCCACCCGGAACGGAGCGTCCGGGGCGTTCAGAGTTCCAGCGTCTTCAAGCTCGATTTGACCTCGTCGAGATCGATCGACGCCGCTTTTTCGACGGTTTCTTCGTCGGCTGTGTCCGCGGTTTTTGCTGCCTCCGTCGCTGCCTCGATGATCTCGGTGTCGGTGTTGTGTACGTTCCGGATCGAGTCGACGTTGGCCACGTCGGCAAGGGCCTCCGCCTCGTCGGTGCCGACGCCGGGAGCCTTGGTGAGTTCGTAGGCACCGGTGTACCGTCGGGCCCTCGATTGCCACTCCGAGGCGCGCGTCTCGCTGGCACCGGTCGCGTCGCTGATCGTCGCGACGTCGGCCCGTGCCAGTTCGCCGACCGTCTCGATGCCGGCCGTGGCGAGCTTTTCGGCCGTCGCATCGCCGATCCCCTCGATGCGCGTGACCGGCGGCGGCTCGTTCACCGTGATCGTCACCGTCGTGTCCGGCGGAACCGACGTGTCGTGACTCGGGTCCTGGTCGACGACCTCGTTGACGCCGATCGCCTGGAGTTCCGTGGGATCCGCCACCGTTCGAATCTCGACCTCGGGAGTCAAGCCGGCGCTCGAAAGCGCGTCTTCGGCAGTCTCTTTCGACTGCCCCGTGAGGTCGGGAACGCTGATCGATGTCTTCGTCGCGCCACCTTCCGGTTTCTCCGTGACGGTCGTCGACGGTTCATCCGTCGTCCCTGCCGTCGACTGGAGACGCAACGCCGTCGCATTCTCGGTGGCCGTCTCCAGGTCCATGCCCGCGACCGTCTCGGCAGCGTCGCCCGATGCCGCACCGGATTCGGCCGCGGTCGTGGCGCTTTCCTCGATCTGCTCGTTGGGCGTGCTCTCGAGTCCTTCGATGGTCGTGACGTTGGCCGTGTCGGCGAGCGCTTCGGCCTCGTCCGTGCTGACGCCTTCGATCTTGGTTAGTTGGTGGGCTTCGGCGTATGTTTTCGCCTTCGACTGAATGCGCTCGGCCGTCGACTCATCGAGGCTTGCGTCGGTGAGCGTCCGGGTGTCGGAAGCGGCCAACTGCCCGACCGTCTCGACCCCGGCATCTTCGAGCGTGGTCTTCGCCGCGTCGTCGACGCCATCGATCCGGTCGACCGTCGGTGGCTCGTTGACCGTTACGGTTACCGAGTCACCCGGTTGCACCGTCTCACCCGGTGTCACCTCCTGTTCGGTCACCTCGTTGACGCCGACGCCCTCGAGGGCTGTCGAGTTCTCGACGGGCTGTGTCTCGACGGTGGCGTCCAGGCCCGCATTCGAGAGCGTTTCCTCGGCGATCTCGGTGGTCTGGCCGGTGAGATCCGGCATTTCGATGGTCGGTGTCGAGTCGATCGGCGTCGTCGTACCGGAATGGGTCGGGTCGAATGGCTGGGGCTGGATCGGTTCGATGCCGCCATCATCTCCTCCGTCATCGCCGCCCCATCCGGGAAGCGACGGATCGATCGGTCGGAGCGGATCCTTCGGCAGGAGCGATCCACCTGGTAGCGTCCCGCCGGGGATCTCGATCGGTGGCATGTCCGGCTGTTCGAACCAGTCGGCCCCTTCACAGACCTCGTCCTGTGCAACGGCGAGGGCGAGTACGCCCTTCTCCGCTACGTTCTCCAGGACGGTCTCAAGCCGGTCGACGGCCTCCTCGTAGCGGGACATGGTTCCCTCCGTGACATCGCCGCGTAACTCGTCGACGAGTTGGACCTCGAGGTCGTGGATCTCCTCGATGAATTCCCGGTAAGAGGACTTGCTCGCGTACGCTCGATCGTCCGCGGCCTCTTTCGTCCTCTGTGCGATCTCGCCCGCCGTCTCGGTGTCGAACGCACTCGCGACGCCGCTAAAGATCCGATACGTGTACTTCAACGATTTGTCCATGATGTACTGCTCCATCGGGGCGATTCGCCTCTCTATCACCTTTTCCAGGGCTTCTCCGGTGGTGAGGTTGATCTCCTGGGAATCCTCGTCGACGCTGATCGTGAGCACGCTGTCGGAGGAGGTCACGGTGACATCGGCGTCTTCGCTCCGATCGTCATCGATGTGGAGTCTGGCGCCCGCAGTTGCGTCCTCGGTTGCGAGCGAGGATTGGTGGGGATTCTCGAAGTCGGCCGTGTGACGGGCCGTCGCGGCATAGAGCATGTCGTTGGTGTACACGCGCTCGCGTGCCGGAGCACCGGGAACGCGTGACCACGTGTCGCCATCGGTCGGTTCGTAGATGCCCAAAAATACCCTGCCATCACCCGTGGCACAGTCCCCTTCGTCGCCGTTACCGGCGGTGTAGGAGCGTGCGATTGTCGCGAGTCCGGGATCGGTCGGTGGCACGTCCCCTTTGGCGGGACCGGATAGGTCCCCCTTCGTGGGAAAGCTGACCGAGGGCACGCCCTTGGCGTAGTCCGTGTCGTCGTCGTATTCCTCGCAGATGATTTCGGCGAATTCGAGGACGCGGTTGTACTCACACTCGTCGTTACAGGCGTCCTCCGCTCCCGGGACCGGGACGGTCTCCCGAAAGCACTCACGATAGGCGATGGAGACGGCAACGCGATCCTCCGTATCCACCTCGCTTGGACCGAAGGTCTCTCGCGTTTCGTTATCGACGACGATCGGGTTTCCGTTGCCATCGAGCCCGTATCCCCGGTCGACGATGACGGTGACACCGCCGTCGTCGGCGTCGGTCACGGTCACGTTCAGACCACAGGCGACGCCGCGGCCGCCTACGAGGCGTGCCTGGGTCCGCAGGCGATCCCGGTGATAGGCCTGATCGGCCGCCATATCCCGGGCCGTCATCAGCTTACCGTGGAAATACCGATTGCGCTCGAACCGATCGAGCCCGCTGTCCTCAGCCGATTCGCCGTCCGTCGTGAAGTCCCTGTTCCGTGTCATTGTTGTCGTCCCCCGTTAGGGGATCCGCGTGTCCTGTCCCAGCCGACCGCGGACGTCGAGCTGGCCGAATGGTTCCCGTTCGGTGAGGACCGTCTCCTGGCCGAGCCCGGCCGCGTCCACCTCGAACGATCGCGCCGGGAGCGCCGTATTGATCCCCAGGTAGGTGTTACCTGCACGCTCGTCGTCCTCGTCCGCCCCGGCCAGTATCGTTCGCCGTTTTAAGCCCGCGGTCCGGCCAGTGGCGTGGGCCGGCTCCTGTCCCTCGACGATTCGTCGGATTGTGTCGACGTGTTCGTCGTCGAGCCACGGGTGCACCAGGACGAGAAAGCCCGTCGAACAACTCAGGAGGTTGTCGTAAGGAACCCGAACCGCCCCGTCGGATAGACAGTCGAGTTCGGCGTGCTCGATGACGCGCACCAGCGGCTCGTCCGTCGCCGTCGCTATTTCGTCGTACTCCGTCCAGAGCGCGTCGGCCGTTTCCGGGGTCAACACACCTTCGTCGACGAGTTCGTCGAGGCGTGCCCGTTCGCGCGATCTGGCACGGTCCCAGTCCGGCCGGTCGACCGTAACGTACTCCAGATACAACTCGATCGCGGCCAGCAGACCGGCCCTGGTCCCTCGTGAGCGATACAGCATCGACGCCTGGTCGATAAACGCCCGGCGGGCACCCTCGGGCCATTGCTCGTCGGTCTCGGTTGCGAGCCAGCTTCCCAGCCAGGCCAGATGGTCCGGGCCGGCGGGGATGCCCTGGGGATCGAGATAACCCGTCAGATCCTCGATCCCGGTCTCGACGTCCGTGAAGACGCTCTCGAACAGCGCGAGGAACTGCTCCAGAAACGCCGCGCTCGCTTCGTCCTCGCGGTAGATCGCCGGCAGTTCCTCGAGGTATGACTGCCGGGGCGCTTCGACCTCGACCGACCGGACCACCGGCGAGTCGTACTCGGTGCCCACCAGTTCGACAGCAACCCAGAGATATCGACCGACGGCGTCGGATAGCAACACCTCGGTTGGGTTGGCAGGCGACGCCGACTTCCAGTCCCGTTCGTGGAGCGCGGGCCGGTCCTGGACCATGGTGTTCGCTCGGTCCAGCCAGGTCTCGATCCGCTCCGAGGAGACGTCGAGTAACTCGCCGGTAGCGAGGTCGGCGATCACGGTCGCATCGAGCGCGACGAGATCGGCGAGATCGTCCACTCCAGCGTCGCGGAGTCGCATCGCGTACGTTGGTCCGATTCCGTCGACGGCTTCGAGATCCGGCGGCTCGCCGTCTGCCTCGGAGAGGAGCGTTTCGGCCGCCGAGTGCCACTCGGCGGCTCGATCGGTCGAGACGTTGACCTCCTCGACGCCGAGGATCGCCGCGACGGTGGTCACGTCGCGGGCAGCGAGGTCCCTGACCGTCTCGATGCCTGCCTCGCGGAGTCGCCGGGCGTACTCCGGACCGATCCCGCCGATGGCTGCTACGTCGGGAGGCTCCATCGCGTCCGCGTCCGGGGGTGCTGGCCGATCGTCGTCGGTCGCACAGTAGTGGAGTCGGATCTGCGTTCCGGCCCCGTCGACATCGGCGTCCAGGCTGATGCGGTGCCACTGTGTGCCGGCGTCACCGGCGTCCAGACGAGTACTCAGGTGACCGACGGGGCCAGCATCACCGTCACTGACGGTGGTGTGGACCGGTTCCAGGGCCGTGACCCTGCCGTCCCCGTCGATGGCGATCAACTCGTCGATACCGTGGGGCGCACGGAGTCGGATACAGCCCCGACGGAACGCCGCTTGCCGCTGGAATGCCGCCTCGCTGGATCGGTAGCGCATGAGGGTTCGCTGTCCGTCCCAGTCCGGTGACACGCCGGCGACGAGATCGCCAGTTCCGGCGACAGCGATGGTCGACGGGACGAACGGGTCGTCGGTATCCTGCACCCGGAAGCCACGGGGGCGTACTCGGACCGCGTCCACGGCGCTGGCGGGCGGCGACGCCAGGACGTCCCGTTCGAAGACGCGGACCACGTATCGATCCGAGGCCGCGGGCTCATCGCGGACCGTTCGATCGAGGACGGACAGCGTTCCCGCGTCGTCGGCTGCAAGATCGATCGGATCGTAGAGTCCCGTGACCAGTTCCTCGTCCTCGCCGTCGGCCCGTAGCGAGCGGACGGTCCCGCTGCCGGGTCGCTCGCCCCGGTCGAGGAGGTGGACTTCGTCTCTCATCCGGACGAAATCGACCGGATCGTCGACCGAACGGAATCGACGCGTCGAGCCGAGCGACCGTGAGTACGACTGCACACGCGCCGGATCGCCCCAGGCGATGTAGATCGTCTCCCGAGTGACGGCGATAGCCCGCGGATCGGCATCGGGTCGCCAGAGACAGCCCAACTCATCCACGGAGTCCTCACCAACCGTGTGACGGTACACTTCGCCCGCGGCCGTCAGCAGGTAGCGATTCCCGCAGGCGTCGACGGCCACGTCGATCGGGTCCCCCTCGATCGGTGGTACCGCCTCGTCCGTGCCGAACAGGGGCCGTGGAGAGACCCACGTCGGTGTGTCCTCGCGAGCGAGCGAGACTCCGGATGCGGTGCGGTCTACGTTCCGGCAATACCACTCCGCCCAGTCGTCGCCGGCTTCGGTCCGGAACGTTGCGAACTCCATCAGACGTCCCTCCCACACTGATCGCGTGGTCCCGAGCGGACGACGACGGAGATGTCGTCCGGATACGGCAACAGTGCGGCGTTCTCCTCGATGTCGGTATCGCCACCCGCAACGACCCGCACGTCACGGACGCCGTCGATGCCGGTCCGCGCCTCGAGTATCTCGTAGATCTCGGATTCGTAGATCGGCCGATCGAAGGGCCAGCCGTCCCCCTCGAAGCCATGGAGTGGGTGGAGGAAGGCGGTCAGATCCTCCTCGGCCCTCCGTCGTTCCTCCGCGGTTCCGACCCCACGAGTCAGGGTGACTTCCGCAGTCACGTCTACGGGAACGTACTGTGGCGGGATCACTTCGACACGTTCGGTCAAGAGCGTGTGTCGACGGAGGTGGGTCTCGACCGCGTCGAGAAAGCCACGAGTGGGGATCGGACGCTCGATAGTCGGTGGCGCATACGGCAGGACGACCACCCGGACCGAGCCACCCTCCTCGTCCACGATGGCACCCGCCCGCCCGAATCGCAGTCCGGGGGTCCGGGTGGCGATCGTCCGGTAGTCATCGACGGTGACGGCTCGTGCGGGCTCCCGACGTTCCTCGATCGTTCGCGCGAGGGCGTCATCCACGGATTCGGCATCACGACCCCCCGCGATCCGTGAGAGAGGGGAGACGTCGAGCGTCCGAAACCGATCGGCGGTGACCTGCCAGGTCACGTCCCTGCCGACGTTTCCGTCCGTTCCTCCGCCGTATGCGACCGAGTGTGCCACGACTTCCTGACCCGGTTCCGGGATGGCGCCACGACGACCGTCGCCGAAGCAAACCTCGCCAGCGGCGGGATCGTGAACGTAGTGTCGGTCGGACGGTCCCGAGGCGTCGAAGTCGTCCACCTCGGTCCAGGGCTCGCCGCCGACGTGGACCGACGCCGCGAACGCGGGGGCCTGCTCGAAGGCGAAGCGCTGGTTCGGCGTCCCGGTCGTCCGCTTGCCCTCCGGCGCCGCCGTCGTCACGTCCCCGTCCGGCGGTATCAACGTCACTTCCCCGACCGATTCGCGATGGCAGACGGGGACGACGTTGGGACGGACCGCGTCAAGTTGTGGCGGAACCTCGTAGCGCTCGTCGTCATCCGCCCGTGCGCAGGCGAGACCGCGGATCCAGTACAGCGGCTGGTCCCGTTCGAGGATAGTCACCGGTTCGGGGTCGTCGGGCCAGTCCTCGGGTCGCGCCAGCCGAACCCGGCCACCCCGGTAGAGGTGATTGGTCCCGTCCACCTGGACATCGATGTCACTCCAGGCCGTATCGCGGTACCATCGATCGGGGGTGGTACAGTACTGCCACGCCACCTCGATCGACGGATCGAACGGCGATTCCTTGTCGTAGTGGGTGGCTTCATCGGGGAGGTCGTCGTCGTAGTAATCGACGTCCAGGTCCAGTCGATCGCCGACGAATGGGTCGGCGTCGAAGCCGAGATACAGCGCACAGCCCGGTCCGGCCTCGCGGCCGAAGGCGTGGTACTGGCGTCCCGCTCCGGCATTCTCCCGTGTGTGGTCGGTCCGGCCGTGAGGGTGTTCGGAGACCACCGCGGCGACCGATGCTGCGGTCATCGTGACGGCGTCGCTCGTCTCGAAGGGTTCGATGTCGCCACCCGTCGTCTCGGCGGCGATCGGTGTTCCGGCCGGCAGCGTCTCCCCGTCGTGCTCCGCGACGTCGGCGATCGTCAACTGCCCGGTTGCACGTATCGGTTCACGCGGCGCGGCGTCGAGCAGCTTCAGGTATTTCTCGCGGTGGGTGTCGGTGACCTGATCGAGTTCGTAGCCATAGGACTCGGCGAGCCAGGCGAGCAGCTCCAGGATGGTGATCCCCGGGTCGTGGGCGTTGTGGTCGGTCCACGCCTCGCTGTGGACGGGGAGGCGCTTTCGTGCGTCCTCCATGATCTCCTCGAAGCGGCGTTCGTCGAGATCGGGAACGTCGAGACTCATTCAGGATCCCTCCGATCCGGTGGGACGGTCGGCCATCCTGACGGTCAGTTCGTGGCTGTCGTTGTAGACGAGCGTATCGGCCGCCACGCTCGGGGTCGCCTCCCCCTCGGTGACGGTAACCACGTTCTCCCCGCCGTCGAAGGTGACTGAAAGCGATGACACGTGATCGACCCCCTCGATGCCCTCGATGAGGGCGAACAGCGTCGAGATGTCCGGCAGATCTCCGAAGGCCCAGCCGTCGCCGTCCGGGCCGCCCGTAAGCGGGTGACAGAACTCCCGCAGGTGGTCGTCGATCCGCTCTTCGAGGGCCGAAACGCTCCGGACGTCGGCGCCGACCACGGTCGCCTCGATCCCGACGGCCACGTAGCTCGGCCCTCGGACCACGATCCGGTCCCGGGCGACGAGTGAGGCCGGTGCTCGGTCGCTCAAGGCGTCCTCGACGTCCCGCTTCAGGCCGATCGACGGGACTGGCTTCATCCGCTGATCGTCGGGGACGATGAGCAGCGTCACCCACCCCGGCTCGCGCTCGCCCGCGCGGTTCATGCCTTCGATGCAGCGCACGTTGGCCAGCCGACGGGAGGCGTCAGCGGCGATCCGTTCGAAATCCGCCGGCGTCACCGCACGCCCACGATCGCGAATGGTTTGTGGAGCGCGACCCAACACGTCGTCCATCGACTCCGACGCCGCGCCGCCTGTGCCCGGTGCCGGATTCGTGACTTCCTCGACGTAGGGTAGCGAGCTCTTCGCCCCGGTCACGGCCCCGATCCCGACGTTCCCCTCGACTCCACCGCCCGTGCGGTAGGACACGCGCACGTTGTCGCGCCCCCGTGGCGGGATCCTCCCCGAGACACCGTCACCGAAGGTGATCTCGCCGGCCGTTCGGTCGAGCACGTAGTGACGGTGGTCTTCCGTCGAGTCGAGGAAGTCATCGATCTCGTGCCAGCGAACCCAGAACGCCCGAATCGAACCGTTTTCGGCCGTGTCGGAGAGGACGTCGTCGGGTCGTTCTGCCGCCAGCCGTTCGCGCTGGTTCGCGGATAGCGCGGTCTGCTCGTTTACCCAGACCTCACCGTCGATGACGGGCGGTCGGGTCACCGAAAACGACTGGTCCGGCGCTCCGTCACTCGATCCGAGGATCTCCTCGTCCACGACGGTGACGTTCCTCGCGTGGCCCGTGTTGGGATGGATTCCGTGCAACCGTGGCCGAGCATTCGTCGGCTCGCCCGCCGGCGGGTTCGTGACGACGACCTCGCCACACGCCTTGCGATCACCGTCCATTGCCCGTCGTCGGGGTATCCGGACGTCACCGCTCAGATCCAGACCCGACTGCCCAAAGGACTCGCCCCGGACGCGCGCTCTGATCCAGTGATGGTGCTCCCCGAAGCGTTCGAACGCGGTCGTTTTCTCCGGGACGACGAGTCCGATGAGTCCCCGTTCGGTGAAGCCGCCGGTTTCGTCGGTCGTGTCCAGGGGAGTCCATTCGTCGGCGTCGGGATCGACACAGTACTCCCAGCGGACCCGCGAGGCAAAGCCGTCGGGGTATTCGTGTTCCTCCAGGTCGACGAACAGTTGGAGGGGACCGCCGTCCAACGGACGATCGAAGCCGAGATAGAGCGTCTGATCCTCGTCGGCGAGTTCCCTGAACGGTTCGAACCGGCCTTCGTGATCGACGCGGTCGGGACCGAAGGTCCGCGCGTTGTACGAAAACAGGTGTTCGGGATTCCGGTCCTCCGGATACTCGTAAGTGATCGAGACATCGCCGTATTCCGGTGGGTCGGTCCGGAACTCGGGAACCCACTTCTCGCCGTTCTCTCCTTCGTCGACGTAGACGCGGTCCCCGTAGTCGCCTCCCACGAGACGAGCGCGCACCCACACGCCGTCGTGCCCGGCGACGCTCGTCGCGGCGACGTCCGCGGGGACGCTGAAGGTCACGGAGACCGGCTCATCGTCGATCGTAAAGCCCTCGGTTTCGTCGCTCACCGAGAGCGTTGCCCAGCCATCACCGTTCCAGTACTCCCAGGAGACGTTGACGTTCGTGGTTCCGCCATCGGTCGATCTCTCGACGGTGAAATCAGCCTCAAGCCGGGTCGCATCGTCCTCATAGACCGGTGTGAGCGTCGGGAGTGATTTCTCGTGACCGGTTTCCTCGGTGTCCACCTCCGGGATCACCCATGTCGGATCGTCCGGCTGCATCGTCACGGTTAGCAGCTCGGGCTGGAAGGTGATCGTCACATCGGCGTCGGCCTTCGTGAATGCCTCCTCGCAACCGACGTACAATGCATCGCGGTGGGACGGTCGATCACCGAATGGGGTGATCGATCCCTCCTCCGGGTCCTGAGGGACGTCGTTCGCGAGCAGCATGTCGGGATCCAGTTCCGTGGGCGCGGCGGCCAGGGAGACGTCGGCCAGTTCCACGTCGAGCGGCCCCGTCGGCGTCCTCTCGTCGGGAACGCGACACCGGATCCATCTGCTTTCCCGTCCGTTAACCTCGGTTTCCAGGAGGGGACCATCCGGCTCGAGTTCGACCGTGACCACGTTCATCCGATTCGTCGCGGATTCCGGGTCAGGAAGGGATATCTCCGGGAACGACGGCAGCCGCTCGATCGGGACGTCGAACTCCGGGCTCAGGATCGATTCGCTCTGGACGTTCGGGTTGAAGAGCTGTCGGAGGGACGCTCCCTCATCTCGTGTTTTCGAGGTCCCCGTTTTCGTCACGCTCCTGAACAACCGTTTCGTCGCCGTCCGTGAGCGTTGGGCGAGCGGTACGAAACGCTCTCCATCGACGATCGGGACGAGATCGTCCGGAATAACGTCGACCGGCGTCCCGGTGACGCCGGGCCCCGATATCACGTGCCACCCCTCTTCGCTTTCCCCGTCGCCCGTCGACTTCTCGCCGTAATACTCCCATTGCAACCGCTCTGTGATCACCTCCGGGGCCGCGGTCGTCTCGACGACGGCCCGGATCGTCGACCCGTTCGAGACGGTCAACAGTCCGGCGTGTCCGATGTAGAGGAGGTTCTCCTGTCGATCTTCGCCGGCAAAGAGTGCGGCCGTCCCGGTGTCATCGAGCACCGCTGCGTGATCGAATAGCCCGTCGCTTGCTGGATCGACACTGTAGGCCGACTGCAGGCGCGCGGGCGTGGCCTCGAATGCCTCCTCAGCTTCGAACCGGAAGGTCCGTGCTGGTCGATCGTCGGTCTCCTCGGCGACGACCTCCGTCCCGGCATCGATCCGGACGGTATCCCCGGCCTCGGGAGCGATCGTGAACTGAACGGGGACCGTCGCGGCTCGGGGCGGTCGGCGGTCGAACCCCAGTTCGTCGAAAAACGCCACGCGGTGTTTCGCCGGCGTACTGTCGAGGCGCTCGATCACGTCCTCGGCCATCTCGGCGAAGTGGGCAACGAGTGCCGATCCGGGATCCTCAGCGTCCGCGTCCCAGTCCTCGACGTAGTGCGGAGCGATCGTCTCGATGTGTTCGCGGATCGCATCACGGCGGCGGCCGTCGAGTTCTGGATCCGCGACCATGGCTCAGCGACCTCCCACGTAGAACGGGTAGACCATGTTGAACTCGCCGTTGGTCCGGCGGATGCGGTACTCGATCACGACGTCGAGACGACCCTCCCGTCGGTCGCCCATCTCCGCGGCAACCGATAGCACTTCGATCCGGGGCTCCCACCGAGTCAGCGCGTCTTCGATTTCGCTTTCGATCAACGTCCGTGTCGTCGCATCCACCGTCTCGAAGACGTAGTCGTGGATCCCACAGCCGAAGTCGGGACGCATCACTCGCTCACCAGGTGCGGTTTCGAGGATGATCCTGATCGACTGCTCGATGTCCGTTTCGCCCTCGACGAGTTCGATCGCTCCCGACGAGTCGGTTGCGACCGGGAACGACCATCCACGTCCCAGAAACTCATTCATCGTTCCTTCCTCACCCGATGAGTACCGTCGGACAGCCCATCACGATCGAGTTGGGAGGGCCGTTCTCGACGATCGTATCCCCTTGTCTGGCGGCCGGCATGCCGTTGATCAGAACGGTCGAACTCCCCGGTTGCGTGATCCCGCCGACGTGAGGGACCGGCCCCGTCGAAAGGGGACAGCTGTGCACGTCCGCAACGGCTCGCCAGGCCGGCATTCCACCGATCAACACGTCTGGGCTACCGCTCCCCGACAGCGGCGTCCCATGAGCAGTCTGGTCGAGTGTGCGTGCGGCTGGTGGCATTGTACAATGTCAATTCAATTGGATTACTGCCCCCTTAAGCGTTAGCATACCGGATGCGTCGATCGTCAGGTTCCCGTCGGCCGAGACCTCGATTTGGGGGGCTTCGATCGTGAGTTTCGCACCGGCCTCGATCGATACTGAACTCGAGACGGCGTCGAACTCGATCCGGTTTTGTCCGCTTTCGTCCTCGATGGTGATCTTCTCACCCCCGCTCGCGTCGTCGAGGACGATCGTGTGGCCGGCGTTCGTCTCGATCTCGACTTTTCCCGCCGTGTCGTTGTCGTCGAAGGTCAACTCGTGCCCGCTTCGGGATTTGATCTGACGGACGTCGTTTTTGCCGTCGGCGTTATCCTCGGGTGGCCCCTCCTGGCCGTTCCACAGCGCACCGAGCACGTAGGGATGGCTCACGTCGCCGTTCTCGAAGGCGACGAGAACCTCGTTGCCGACCTCCGGCAGGAAGAACGTGCCCATGTCGTCCCCGGCCATCGGCGTGGTGACTCGTGCCCAGTAGCTCTCGTCGCTCGCGTCCCGCCAGGGGAACTCGAGTTTTACCCGTCCCATCCCCTCGGGATCCTCGTTATCGGTCACGATACCGACGGCGACGCCGTCGAGGCTCGGCCCTCCACGCCCGCCGGCAAAGCTCATGCGAGCGCCTCCCCGTCGGGCAGACGCACTTCGAACTGGGTGGTGTAGCCGTCGGTCCCGACGCGATGGGTGGTGTCGGTCACGTAGTACGTCGCGGAGTAACGATCGCCGAGCCCGCCGAGTTCGATCGGCTCGCCGATCCGTAGCTCCGGCAGGCCGATCGTTTCGCCCCGCCCGGTCAGGCGACCGCGAGCGGCCTTCGTGAGCTTTGCACTCGCCACGGCGTCGGCCTCGGCACGTGACCGGACCGGCTGGCGCTCGACCCGTTTGCCCTCGCCGCCCTCGTTCGTCGCCGTGCCGACGATCGACTCCTTCCGTTTCGGATCCCAGTGACGGACTTCGAGCGTTTCGACCTTCGGCACGTCCTTTGATTTCGGTTCGAAAGAGAGGAGTGAGTCGCCGTAGGCAAGGGTGACGACCGGATCGCCGGTGTCGTCCGAGGCCGCAAAGTGAAAGTCACCGCGGCTGCTGTACACCTCGAAGGGGCCGTTTCCGGCGTCGTTGCGCTCCGCGAGCCGCTGGAGGAAGGCGAAGTCGCTCTCGTCATCTTGGACGACCTTCGGTCGACTCACACCGGTGTCGTCGACGACGATCGATCCGAACTCGTACTCGTCGGCGACCTCCTGGACGACCTCGGCGTCGGTCGTCTCGTCCCACGAGTCGGAGTCGGTCCCCTCGGCCATGTCGTGGAGGGGTCCGTAGCCGCTGACCTCGACCGTTGGCGTCCCGCTTTCGGGGAATCTGGGCATCACCTCGTCGATACTCCCCCGGAGAAGCTCCTCGAGGCGATCCCCATAGCCGAGTTCGATGGTGATTGATGCGCCCGTCCGGAACTGCTCCCAGTCCAGGTCGGTAAACCGCTGGGTCTCGTGGTCGAACAGGGTGTTCACCGAGAGCGAAAAGCGATCCGCGCCACCGAGGGTGGCGTCGACTGAGACGTCGGTGATGACGCCGTGGGATTCGCTGTACGTTTCGCCGTCTATCGTCACGGCGAATCGTGGCGTGTAGAAATCGTCGTACTTGCGTTGGAGGCTTGTCAGGTCCATTTATCGTTCCAGTGGCGGGATCGCCAGTTCAGTACCCGGCTCGATACTCCGTGGGTTCACGATGTCGTTTTCGGACGCGATCGCTCGCCACTCGCCGGGGTCACCGTACTCGTCGGCTGCAATAGCCCAGAGGGTATCACCTTCCGTCACGCGGTGAGCGGTCGACCTGTCCGCAGAGTGGCGTGGCTGCTCGGCGCGTTGTCGTTCGGGCGTCGTATATTCCTCGAAGGTGACGGTGAGACGGGCTCGCACGGGCGTCCCGTCGTCCAGGAACATCGTGAACCGTTTTTCGACGCTCGTGACGACGGATTTGAACTGGAAGCTCCCCCAGACGAAGCGGACGACCGGCGGTGCGTGGAGATCGCCGTCGACGCGGACCAGGGCGTCGATCTCGTCCGTGTAGCTCCTGACGTCCTCGCCGTCCTCGTAGGTGTCGAAAAACAGCTCCATCGACAACGACTCCCGTTCGCCGTGAATGAACTGGGTGACCGGCGACGTGAATCCGGGCATCGCCACCGTCCCGTAGTTGACCGACTTCTCGAGACTGTACTCGGTCGGATTGAAAAGCGCCGTCAGTTCACGGTCGACTCCGCCCGATCCATCGAGCACCTGGATCTTTGCCTTCTTCAGATCGCCGGCGGTGGCGCGCCCGCTCATAGCCCCCGGCGCTCCCGTTCGATCCGCCGTTTCTCCTCGATCACCCGATAGAGGCGGTCGGCAAGCCGTTCGATGTCGACGGCCTCGGTGATCGCCTGCTCGTCGATCTCGGGGGCCGATCCGCGCTGTCCCGACTCACCCCACACGGATCGCTGATCATCGGCGCTGTACGAGGCGGGCGGAGCGCTCGAACTCCCCACAGATGAACCATCCACAGTGTCGTCGGCGGGACGGTCGTGACGGACCGTCATCCGGAGCCCAAATCGCTCGGCGTCAACTGCAGACGCTGGTTGAATCCTTCCGACGTCCTCAGTCACGTTCCTCGATCCTTCGAACCCGGTCTCGCCTGCGTCAAGAGGCGACATGGCGACCGGATCGACGGAGGATTCGGTTACAGCTCCGGACCAGGTCTCGAATCCGGCTCCGAATTCGAACCCGTCGCTTCCGCTATTGGTAGGCGGCCCGACTGCGGTGCCGAGTGGTGTCGGGGCGTCGTCTGAGTCGGGCGATCCGAGTCCTCCCGGCAAGCTGTCGTCTCCCGTCGAGTTGTCACTGTCCGATCCCCAGCCTTGGCCCTGGACGGTCATCGATGGCGTCATCGATGGTGTCATCGATGGCGGCGTTGATCGGTCGACTGACCTGACGGTGCGGCTGGGGCGGCCCGAAACCCGGATTCGGTCGGCGTCGTCGGCGTGTTCGTCGGGGGTGCCTGGAGCTGATTCACCCACCGCTGCTTCGACGTCACTCGACGTCTCCGCTCCCGGAGCGTCGTTCCCTCCCCCGCGCTCGGACTGTGTCTCCTGATTAGACTGTCTCCCCCGATCGGAACGCGTCCTGCGATCGATCGGTGACCGTCCACGATCGTCTCTGTTCACCCTCCCGTCTCGATCCGGCAACGAGTGGACGTCCATTCGCAGGTGATCGATACCCCGTGACGGGCCCTCTATGGCGTCGCTGTCCCGGTCGCCACCGGTTGAAGAACCGTCCGATCCGTTGCGTTCGATCGACGAATCCGTTCGCCTCCGCTCGGAGCCAGCGTCGGCGGGCGTTGCCCGGTCGATCGTGGCCGCCTCTCGAATCACCTCCCGAACGCGGGGTTCGTCGCTACTCCGATCGGCGTCTGCTGAGTCGTCCTCGTCGAACCGAGCGTCGTGTTCCCGCGACAGGATATCGGTGCCGGAGAATGGATCTGGATCGCCCGTGCGGTCGGACGTCATGCTACCGCCCTGGCCCCCTCCAAGCGCCCGTGCGGCGATCGGTGCGAGCGTCAGGTGAGCCAGCGCGGGGGGCGGCCAGTCGCCGGCGGTCATGCCAAATCCGAGGACGCCGTCGAAGGACGTGAGCACCTGGGGCCCCGATGTCTGGTCGACACCGTGTGACTCCTGCGTTCGAAGCACACCCATCGCTCTGACGAACCGCGGAAGTTCGATCGCCCCGTCGTCATCCGTCACTGCTGGGGCTCCCCTTGGCATGTTTGATCAAACCAATATTGACCGCCTGTTATTTAGTGGTTCCCCCGCTCGAAAATGCCGGATACGGCTCTCACCGCTCCCTGCTGGACGGTTCAGTTTCGGCCGTACTGCTTGAGCCAGTTCCGAGCGCTCTTTGGAATGCCGTAGTCCTCCATCAGTTCCGTGATTCGGGCTTGCACCTGTGCCTTCGTGAACTGGGGATTCCGTTTGAACCACCGGGCCCAGTCGGCGGCGTACCCGGCCTTGTCGAGTCGGATGTGTCGTTGTTTCGTGATGCGCGCGAGTTGCTGGTGGACGAAGTCCTCCGGCGTCGATCTGCGTGAGCTGATGATCTGTGAGAGACGCTCTCTGACCTGGGGGACTTTCAGGAACTCCTGGGGAAGGAGGTGGTGGTTTTCCATTGCTCCCGGACCATACCGCTCACGCCACGACTTGCTCACCCGGGGAGTCCCCGATTTCGTCGTCCCCGTCTGTGTCATGAAGTCGTCTGCCTCCCGCGCGCTCATCGTGGACGTCGAGCCGGACTGTTCGTCCCGCTCGATGATATCGTCGAGTGACTTGTTGCTTCGTCCGCCCCCACCAGTGCCCGACCCTCGTCTCCGAAACGACGATCCGAAGTGTTGCTCCAGGATGTCGTTTGCCGGACCGGTCCGCTGATTACTCGCCCACTTCAGCCGATCCGAGGAGCCGCCGTATCGTCCATACGCAGTCTCCAGATTTGGTACGTCGAACGTCCCGTCCGGTCCGAGCATGTCATCGAGGCTCTCGTAGCGCTTTCCGGCTCTGAGCGGTCCTGGCTGGTTCATCGCTCGCTGAGTGGTCATGACTTCATCGGCGGTCGACGTGAGTCGACCCGTGACGAGATCGGGTGACCGACCGCTCCCGAGCGTTGGTGCGCTGACGGTTGCTCGATTGACGCCGCCAGCCACGTCGTCGACAGTTCCGGCCGTTCGCGCCGCACTGCTTCCACGCCTGATTTTTGAGCTGACGTTTGCCGCTGCCCGACCGCCGGTGCCGCCGGCCTTCGCCGCTGCCCCGCCGCCACCGAGAAACATGCTTCCGACGTCGAAGACGCCTCGACCGACGGCCTGAACGTAGTCGCCGTCTTCTCCGATCGAGCGTTCGTAGTCACCGACAATCCCGCTGCCGACTTCCGTCCAGAATCCGAGGTCCTCCTCTATCGTCGCCATCGGATTGACCAGCTCGTTCGCTGCAGTACCGACGCTCTTGTCCCCGGCGATGACGTCGGAGACGGTACTCGTTGCCTGCATCGGGTTCATAATGGCCGGTCCTGGGATATGCTGAACCATCCGACCGAGACCTTTCGCAGTGCCGACCGGGTTCGCGGCCATTCCGAGCAGCCCGCTCCCGAACGTCGTCCCTCCCTGGAGGATGCCCGCCTGGAGTTGGCTGGATTTGTCGAACATCCAGGCTCCCGCGGTGGCCGCCTGCTCCAGCCCGGGGATCCCTTCGGTCATCCCGGCGGCGTCCGTTACCTTCCCGGACGCCCAGTCCTGTCCGGCGTCGATCTTGCCTTCGAGCCACCTGCCACCCTGTTGGACGTACTGGGCATTCTGTTGCATCCCAGCATGGATCGCACCCAGCGGCCCGCCGTGTTCGACCATCCGGTCGGCAGCCGCGTCGACGGTTCCCCAGTAGGCGTCTTTCGTAGTCGACCATGCTGATGACGCCCCGCTCGCGACGGTCGCTCCGGCACTCGTTGCGGCCGATCCCACGCTCGATGCCACACTCGAAGCGGTGCTGCCGACGTCACGAGCCCGCTCTTCGAGCCACTCCCATGCGCCAGTCGCGACCGGTGCGTTCGGCGGTTCACTCACACGAGTTGACTTTCCGGCAACGACCCGTGCTCCCGCACGTGTCGCTTCCCGCTCTGCTGCGTCTCGTCGGTGTGTCACCTTGCCAGTGGATCGGTCGGTGTCGGCCAGTTGGAACTGCGCGACGTGTGCGAGTTCGTGAGCGAGGAGCAACCGACCCGGTTCGGTCGACGTCACGCTCCAGTCCGGTCGCAGGACCACGTCGGTGGCGGTGGCATAGGCGTCGGCATCCATGGCTCTGTTGGCCCTCGTCGCGCCAATGCCGTCGTGCACTCGGACGTCGGCGAAGGGGTGCCCGAACGATCGCTGCATCTCCCGGCGCGTTTCCCCGGTGAGGCGTCGTCCAACGCTTCCATCCGGCGATTCGCTCACGGGAAGATCCGTGCTGGCCGCGCTCTCGCGCAGTGAGGACTCGCTCTCGATCACACTCTCACTCTCGGCCATCGTCCCGCTTTCGGCCATCGTCCCGCTTTCGGCCGCAGTCTCGCTCTCGGCCATCGTCTCGCCCTCGGTCACGGTTTCGCTCTCACCCTCCGCTTTCCGGGCGGTCGCAAGTCGCTGGAGCGCTTGGTTTCCGGCGCGTCGCTGGAGACGACCGACCGGATCGGCGGTGTCGGCCCTCCGGCCGTGCTTCGTCCGGTCTTCCTCCGGCTTGCGATTCGCTCGGTCGTGGCTCGCGTCGGTGGTCCGTTCTCGCACGACGATCACCTCCCACCGCGACGGTCGATCCCGGACCGTCGCTGCGGCTGTCGAGTGGTAACGGTTCGATCTGGTGTGTTGGTGCTGTGTCGGTTACTCATACTCGGGCAGGTGCCTCCGGTAGTCGCCGAAATCCTCGCGATCGTAGAGTCGGCCGGTCTTCTGGAACTCGCGTCGCAGCGCGGGCACCACGTGGGCCATTGCCACGTCCTCGTCCGCCTCGGCGGCCATGAACGCGGCCGTCGTCGCGACGTTTTTGATGTTGCCGCCAGCGAGTTCGAAGCCGGCGAGGAAGTCGATGTCGAGGTCGGTAACGGGAGTCTCCTTGGGGAATACGCCCTCCCAAATATCCGCGCGGGCGTCCCGATCCGGCAACGGAAAGTCCACGGTCAGGTTGATCCGCCGGACGAACGCGTCGTCGATGTTCTCCTCCAGGTTGCTCGCGAGGATCACGCTTCCGTCGTGGTCCTCCATTCGCTGGAGGAGGTAGTCGACCTCGACGTTGGCATAGCGATCGTGGGAGTCCGAGATCTCCGAGCGCTCGCCGAAGAGGGCGTCGGCCTCGTCGAAAAAGAGGATCGCGTTGGCTCGCTCGGCCGCGTCGAACACTCTTCGGAGGTTCGTTTCGGTCTCCCCGATGTACTTGCTCATCACCGCGGAGAGATCGAGCTTGTAGAGCGGGAGCCCGACATCGTCGGCGATGATCTCGGCGGCCATCGTCTTGCCCGTCCCCGACGGCCCGGTGAACAGGACGTTGACGCCGTTGCCGAGGCTGTATTTGTCCTCGAAGCCCCACTCCTCGAAGACGGTCCCACGATGGCGAACGTGTGCGGCGACCTCCTGTAGGTGGGCTGTGGTGTCCGCCGGAAGGATGATGTCCCCCCAGGTGTAGGACGGGTCGATCTTCCGTGCCAACTCGTCGAGCCCGTGCGTTGAGTGCTGTCGACAGGCCTCTCGGATTGCCTTGACGGTGAGATCGCCCCCCGAGAGCGCACGGGCCGTCTCCAGAGCATCCTCGATCTGGCCCCGAGTCAGGCGATAGGTACTCGCCAGTGCTGTGGGGTCGGCATTCTCGGGGAGGTCCTCGACGGCCGCCCACAGACGCCGCCGGCGAGCCACGGGCGGTCTCGGGAAGTCCACCCCCCGCATCGCGTGCTCGTCCAGACGAGGCTGCAGGCGAGGTGTCACCGTGGCGTCGCCGGTCACGAAGACGTCGCCCGGGATGGCGTCGAGTTCGGTGACGAGTTCGTCGATGGGATCCGTCGTCTCGATCGAAGCCGCGTCTCCCGCGTCCCGATCAGGTGATCCACCCTCGCGGGCCGCGGTGATCGCACCGAGGTCGCTGACGTGAACCGCCACGTCCCGAAGACGCACCTCCCGGCGGAGATCGGCCAGCGCCGTCTCGCCGTCGGGACCGACCAGAACTGATGCGTCCACCTCGAGACGATCGCTGTCGATCTCGGCACAGACCGCCGCGACAGCCGCACTGGCCGTGGCTTCGTCCGCTCCGGTGAACGACAGCAGTGCCGGCTTGCGCCCGGGTTCGCGCAGGTGGTCCACGACGGCTTCCAGAGTGGCCGTGCGCTGCTCACCGACTGCCGGATCGTCGAGGCTCTCGTCGGTGTCGGTGACTGTCGCATCGTCGACGATCGACGCGGGAAGCGCGTCGTCCTCGCGGAGGTACCGGCCGACACGTTCCGGCACGCGGACCGAGCGTGCCAGTGCCGTTTCGCTCTCGGTCAGCACGATGAGTCTCTCGTCGACGAGCGTCGACCCCCGCTCGAAACGGTCACGTGCCGCCAGTCGGTCCACTTCTCCTGTCGCGAGCACGCGAGCGAGTAATCCGACGCTGGGACGCGTCCGCGTCACGTCGTCCTGGAGATAGCCATAGACCTTCTCGTACTTGCGATCGAGGTCCGGCGCGAGAGCACACAAGAGGGCGTCCAATTCCGTGCGATCCAGTTCGAACCGCTCCCTGAGAATCGCGAGCCTGAGCGTGGTCCCCCGGCTCCGAGAGCGCTCGACACGCTGCTCGATCCGTTTTGTGAGTTGGTCGATCCGTTTTGTGAGTTGGTCGATCCGTTTTGTGAGTTGGTCGATCCGCTTTGGGGGCCCGTCGATCCGGTTGGGAGGCGCGGCGGCCACCGTCTCCGGAGTGGCGAGTAGGCGGTCGACCTCTTCGTCGGAGACGTACAGTCCGCGTAACTCGTCGATCTGCGCTTCACGATCCGCCCACCAGCCCTCAAGGTGACGGCGCAAGAGGAGGTCGATCCGCTCCAACTCCTCGCGCAGGTGCTCGGTGGAATCGTCGTAGACGTCGTGGTGAGTGCCTTCGCTCACGCTCAGTCTCCGTGTCTGCGCAATCCTTCGTGGGCGAGTTCGATCGATTCAACGGCGACTTGTCCTCGGTCCGCAATGAGGTCGGGACCCTCCCAGCCGACCGGATAGGACTCGATGACCTCCCAGCCTCGGACTTCCGCGCCCGTCGAATCGAGCAGTAGAATCCGGACGTTCTTCCGGTCCGCCTCGCCGTGTTTGGCCCGTTCGATCCACTCCCAGAGCCCATCGGCATCGGTTACGCCGCGCTCCAAGGAGAGATTCGGGTAGCGAAAGCGCTTTGGCATCACGCGGGTCGTCGCGTTGGCTCCCCCTTCTTCGTACTCCTCGGTCTCGATCTCCACGGCGAGGCCTTCGACGCGCGAGAATCCGCCGACGATCAGTGAGTCCATCTCGACGGTGAACCGAAATCCCAGGTACGGGTCGGTCCGGTCTCCGGTGGACATTACTCGCCTGCGTCGTTCATGCGCTCGTTGATCTTGCTGATCTCCTCACACCACCGTTGCCGCTCCCAGTGGGGCATGTTCAATACCGTCTCGTGATCCCAGTTGAAGTGATAGGCGACGAAGGCCACCTCCTCGAAGAGCTGTTCGCGCGGATAGCCCGTCATGATTCCTCCGTGTTTCCCATGGGGATGACCGGTTCGCCGCCCGGCTCGACCTCGACGACGAACTCCTCGCCGCATTCAGGACAGGTCGTGTCGACGACATCGGCACCACGGGTGTTGACCCGTTCGTAGAGGTCCTGGAGGTACTCGAGATCGGAGACGAACAACCCCTCGATCACGTTCGGGGTCACCTCCTCGATGTCCCCGAGCTTCGTGATCACCCGTGAAAGGAGGATCACGGTCATGTACGACGAGTTCGACTTGACGCGTGGATCCTGTAGCGGCTTGATCTCGTCGGCGGCCGTCGCCAGACGCATTACGCCCTCGCGGTGGAGGGCCCCCTCGTCGTCGGCGTAGCCCTGAGGGAGGGTGAACCCGAACTCCGTCTGCAGCGTCTCACCGGTCATGCGGTGCGTTCCATTCCCTCGTGAGCGATCTCCATGCTCTCGATCGCGACGTCACCACCGGTCGCGTCGAGGTCGGGTGCCTCGTAGCTGGTCGGCCAGGCGTTTCTGAACTCCCACCGGGGGCCGGCGTTGCCCTCCTCATCGAGCACGACGACGGCGATCGACCGCCGTGCGTCTTCGACCTGGCCGTTCTCGACGGCCTTGCGCCACTCGAACAGCTCGATGGAGTCGTCGGTCGTCCCGGACTCGAGCGTGAGCGTGCCGTAGTCGTTGAGACTCCAGAGCTTACGCACCGTCGGGGGGTCGTTGCCCTCGCGGTACTCCGTGACGTCCGTGGAGTTCTCCGGGATCGAGGCGTTGCTGAAGCCGGCCCGGGCGATGCCGTCGATCTCAAGCAGGAATCGTACGTCCCTGTATGGTCCGTGTCTGTCAGGCATTGGTGATCACTCCGCGCTCCCGGTCCACTGGGAGATCCGGAAGACGACGAACTCGGCCGGTTTCACCGGCGCGACGCCGATTTCACAGATCAACCGGCCGTTGTCGATGTCGTTTTGGGTCATGGTGCTGCGATCGCATTTGACGAAGAACGCCTCCTCGGGCGTCGACCCCATCAGGGCGCCGTCCTCCCAGACGCTGGTGAGGAAATTCCTGATGGTTTGTCGGACTCGGGCCCAGAGCTGTTCGTCGTTGGGTTCGAAGACGACCCACTGGGTGCCCTCGTCGATCGATTCCTCCAAAAAGAGGAAGAGCCGACGAACGTTGACGTACTTCCAGGCCGGGTCGCTGGAGGTCGTGCGGGCGCCCCAGACGCGGATACCGCGTCCGCGGAAGCTCCGAATACAGTTGACGCCGCGTGGATTGAGTACGTCCTGATCGCCTTTGGTGATCGTCGACGAAAGCCCCTGAATGCCCCGGACAGTCTCGTTGGCGGGGGCCTTGTGGACGCCTCGCTCGGTGTCGCTTCGGGCGTAAATGCCCGCGACGTGTCCGCCAGGTGGAACGTCCTCTTTCAACCCCGACTCCGGGTCGAGGACGGTCAGCCAGGGATAATAATACGCCGCGTACGTCGAGTCCACTGGCGGCCGAACATCGCCCGGCGGGCCCGGATTCTCGGGAGCCTGGAGGATCGCAAAGCGGTCCCCCATGTTCGAACAGTGGGTAACGATCTCGTCCGTCAGCCCCCCGACCGAATGTTCGTCCGGAACACACACCATCGAGATGCCATCGACCTTCTGGAACCCGGCGAAGCCAGTCCGTTCCTCGGGCGGTACCTGATCGTCGCCCTTGTAGTCCGCGAGCGATGGCTCCCCATCACCGACGGATCCGTCCAGCCACACCGGCGCTGGCGATGCGTTCGCAGGGCGTCCGGCTCCGACCTTCTCGAGTTCGACGAGCGTGGATGACGGATTGACCTCGCTGGCGAAGAAGTTGTCCGCCGACCGCTCGGGCGAGAGGTTGTCGTAGACCTCCTCAACGTCGGGATCGGGGACGGGATCCCTGTCAGTTCGGGCGTGGTGTTGCTTGGCCGTGGCGAGATCGTCCTCGTCGGTCCAATAACGGACGATCAGCTTGAACAGCTGGTTTTCGCCCGGTTTGTACATCGTTGCATCGTCGACCAGAACCGCGACGTGGTCGCCCCAGGATCCGGGCCCGACGGCGGTCACGTCGATGACGCCCTGTCCGCCGCGAAGTTCCACAGTGACCGGCGAGTTATCGCCGGTGTGGACGATCGTCAAGGAGGCTTCCTTGGCATCGTCGTCGTCCGGGTCGAACTCGATCGTGAGTGTCTCGGATCGCTCGCCCTCCTCGGGTTTGAGATCGATATCACCGCTCGTCTCCCTGCTGACCGAGAACGCACTGGCGTCGTCACCCGTGATCTCGATGTCGGACTGGGCGACGGTGATGTCGGCATCGCCGCTTGCACCCCGGTTCGTGATCGTGAGGGTGCGCTCGGCCACGCCATCCGTTGGTCCGAAATCAAGCACCGTCGTCGAAGCCGAAAGCGTGTTCGCCTGGACGCCCTCGTCGGTGATCACCTCTGGCCCCGCGACGAGCGTTCCCTCCGCGTGCTCGCTCGCGCTCGTCACCCGTCCCACGTAGGCCCGGCTGCCTCCGTTTTGGAAGTACCCCTCGATCGACGTCGGAAGGTGTCCCTCGTCGATGTAGCTCCCGTAGAGGCGCTTGAACTCCGCGAAACTCGTCACTAAGCGCGGATCGGTCGGTCCTCGCTCGGTCCGACCGAGAAATCCCGCGGTGCTCGTACTGACCCCCTCAATGGGTTTTGTGCCCTCCTCGACCTCCGTTACGTAAACGCCTGGGGAGAGGTACTCAGGCATGCTCTGATCCCGCGTTTGCCGCGATATGTGAACGCATCGGTACCCTTTACCATGGGTCCGACTCCCAATTAAAATTTTCCCCTCCCGATCGCTGAATATCGCTCCGCTACCGGTGCGAAATGCCGTTTATCGTCAGAATTCCACGTCCTGTCTGGCGGTTTTGCCGACGTCGATCACCGTCTCGGCGGCGGTGGTTGCTCCCGTTTCCGGATGGGTCGCTTCGAGGACGGGCGTTTCTCCGTCGACCTCAAGCGCGTTGTCGTCGCTCACGTCGTCACTCCCGATCGATCGGATCCCAACTGCGTACTCGCCCGCCGTGTTCGTCCGGGTTCTTTCGTCGCGATCCTGAATCGTCACGGTCGCGCCGGCGATCGGTGCCCCGCTTTCGTCGGACACGAACCCTCGGACTACCGTCGCTCCGCTGCCGAACGGGTACGCCGGCGACGGCAACAACTCGACGGTCTCGGGCGTCGACCGATCACCGTCGAGATCGACCGTCCGTCGTTCGGTCAGATGGGCGTCGCAGTCGTCGACGACGACCGTCACCTCGCCGACGTCGGCTGGGAGATCCGACAGGACGTGGTAGCCACTCGGCGTCCGGGTGAACGTCTCGGGGCGATCCGCAAGCGAAACCGACGGCGAACCCGTTGGCCGACCGCCCGCGACGCCATCACGCAGGTCGACCGCTACCGCAAGCGACGTTTCGACGGTTCCCATCCACGTTCGGTCATCCGTCCCCGTCACGGCTCGTCGTCACCTCCCGTCGTCCGAAAAGTGAACGCACTGAACTCGGCGTCGAGGACCCGATCCACGGGGACGGTTCGCTCGGATTCGATGATCACCGGGGAAACCACGTAGGGAATGGATGGTTCGTACGGATCGTCGCTGAACGTCGTCCAGATGTTCACCACGTCCTCTCGTGAGACTGGCTCTACGGAAACGGTCACCTCGTCTCCAGCAGTTAGATCGCCGGACAGCTCTGGCGTCCGGACGATAGCGTTGTCCTGAAAGACCTGCATCGCACGTCCGAGCACCGTGTGTTGCTCCGTGGTCTTTGTCGTCGGCGGATCGCTGCTGCCGTCCTTCGCATGTGCGGTAAGAAGATAATGAAGATCGAGCGCCAGCGAGTTGCCGGGCCGCTCAGTCGGATCGTCCGGCGGCCGGTGTTCGTTCGAGAGATGTTCGTTGCGGCTGACGTCGTAGAGATAGAGCGTTAGCCGGAAGTCGTCACCGGCCCCCTCGGCGCCGGGGGAGGCAAGCACGATCTCCTCGTCGGTGATTGACGAGCCCATTCGGTCGCGCAATAGCTCGACCAACGTCAGCCCCACGTCCGCGATCGCCGCGTGGCCCGCCACGCTAGGGACCCCCGGAACTCGGTCGGATACTGTCCATGGTATACGATCTCATGCAGTGGGTAAACTGGTTCGTCAGACCCCAAAAACCTTTCTCGGATGACAACAGTCCGCGTGGTGCCACCTTCGAGTGGCCGATCTCGGCCACTCGTCAGGCGGAACCCTCCGATTCGGAGGACTCCGATTCGGCCATGCCTGCCAACGACTCCACCGTGGAGTGGACGAGCCGCTGGGAGTATCCGGCGGCGAACGCGACCGCGATGAGGAACGGTCCCTGGGCCGTGTTGGATCCCGATCCGATGAGGAACAGCTCGGAGCGCACGAAGAAGAAGACGGCTAGCGCGGAGCCTGCGCCGACCGCGATCCGAGCCAGGGTGGCCTGGAATCCGGTGAGATATTGCGGCGTACTCGTCGATCCCGGCTGCCGCCGGAGTGACCGCAGTCCAAAGAGCGTGGCACCGAGCATCCCGGCCAGTACCACGTAGACGAGGAATCCGACGAAATCGGCGCTGCTCCCGGATGTGGATTCGGACGAACCGTCGGTCGGGAACTCGAGAAACGGCGAGGGAAGGAGTTCGGTGGCCGTCCCTCCAATGGCGACAACCAGAAAGGCGACGACCGTCACTATGGCCCCGATCTGGAGGTGGTGAAACTGGGACTGGAAATGCTGCCGTTTCCGGTGGACGTTCTCGTAGCCCTCGTGGAGTAACTCCTGGGCGGCGTAGAGGTCGTTCGCCGTGAGGTCTTCCCGGAGGGTTCCATCAGCGTTCGCAAGTCGCTCCGTGACGGCCTCGGAGCGCCAGGACAGCGGAGCGTTCGCGGCCTCCACCAACAGGACGCGTGCTTCCCCTCGAAGCGTCTCCTTCCCGCCGGCGGCTTCGAGTCCATAAATCGAGAGCCGTTTTGCCGCATGGAGGTACGACCAGCCCTGTTCGATCTTTCCCCCCTCGAGTGCCTCGTCGGCTTTATCCAGCATCTCGCGGCCGCGTTGGATCCAGCCGTCTTCCTCTCGTTCCCCCTCCGTCTCCGTCACGAGGGTTTCAAACTCGGAGCGAACCGTATTGAGTTCTCCCTCCAACCGACGGTATCCCGTTCCGCTTTCCCCACCGTCGTTCTCGGCAGCCGCGTCCGAATCCCCGTTTCGGGGCATGATCGCGTTTGAATTCGGAGTTCTCCATAATAAATGGGTGGGACTACTCGGGGGACGGTTGCGACGGCTCGTCGACAGGACGTCCGTTCACGGGAAGAGGCGTCGACGAAGAAACGTGCCGACGAATCGACGAAACGACTAATCGGGACCGGCGCCTCGGATCGGATATGCCGTCGACTCTCGTCCACGTGGCGTTTACGGGAGCGATCGCGACTGCCCTGTTGGGGCGGCATTTCGACGTAAAAGCCATCGCGATCGTTCTGGTCGTCGCTGCCCTGATCGACCTCGATACGCTAGTGGACGTGTGGTGGACCGGGCTCCACCGTGCACTGTTTCATAACCTCGTTTGGCCGGCGATCGCGCTTTTGATCCTCGCGTGGGACTTGTGGTGGCGTGAGGACTCCGTCGTCCAGTCTCGATGGGGAACGTACGGCGTCCGTGTCTGGTGGGTTGCCGTCGTCGCGGCCGCGCTCGGCCACACGCTCCATGACGCATTCGTCAACGGCGTCAACCTCCTGTGGCCGCTCCACGATCGGTTTTACCAGTTCGAGGGCAAGCTGTTCCTCTCGAACCACCGCGGATTCGTTCAGACGTTTTTCGAACTCGAAACCGGCGACACCACCGGGGGAACGACCGCAAATACCCACTACTACACCGGGGTCAATCCCAACTCCGGAGAGTCACCCGAGGACGTCGAACGCATCTTCCCGATCGCGTACTCGGGCGAGCGATTCCTGTTGGCCGTCGTTGGGTACGTCATCGTGGCGGTTCGGATCTGGGAGACGCGAGGTGACACGGACTTATTCGACGGAGACCGCTTTTCTCACTTACTCGACCGGAACGCTCGTCGGGTATCCCGTCCGCCCGATCGAACTTCGATCTCCGTCAGTCCTAACTCCGTGAACACGCGATTCCAGTCGCGGTAGTAGAGGGGAAAGTCGTCGTTGACGTAGTTCACTTCGGGCTCGCTTGAGGACCGGGATTCGTGTCCGTCTCCGTCCTGACCTTCACTCTCGTCATCGTTCCCGTCACCGCCCTCGTTTTCAACCGTAATGAGGAGGTCGTCCATGATCCGGCAGATCTCCTCGAGGACCCACTCGGAATCGGGATGGAGGTGCTGGAGCGTCTCCACGGAGTAGACGGCGTCGAAGCGATCGTCCTCGAAGTCGCCGATGACGTCCTCGATCGAACCGCGGTGGAACGTTCCCGCGTCGGCGAGTTCGGGGTAGACTTCCGCCATCACGTCGAACGCCTCGTCGTTGATGTCGATCCCCGACAGATTCTCGAAGCCGTGCTCGTACAGGTACGCGAGATGACGCCCGGAGCTACAGCCGAGTTCGAGGATGGACGCGTCCCGATCGAGGTGTCGATCGAGCACGTCGTGGACCCACTCGCTTCGCTGGTCGGAGCCGTAGTATGCGTAGTACTCGGGCGAATACTCCCCGGATCGGCTTGCCCACTGGCGGTGGACCTCGGTGGGGTTCACGCGCTATCTTGCGGGTACAGCCGTAAAGTCTGCTCGGGCCCCTCACCGTTCCGATCGAGGGCTCCCACGTGAGCGGGCGTTCTCACGACGAGTCGTCGTCGTCCGAGTCGTCGTCTTTCATCTCCGACAGTCGACCGACCAGATCGTCCGTCGACGCCTCGCTTTCGAAGGAGACGGATCCGTCGTGTTCGTTCTGGTGGACGTTGACGGCCTCGGAATCGTCGTCATCGTTCTGGTTCTGCGTCTCCTGCTCGGATTCATCGTAGCTTCCAAAGCCCATACCACCACTTGCGGCGGGAGGGTGAAAACCCATCCGACCCGACGATCCGATGTGGATCGATACCGTGGGTTGGTCGTATCGTGTCACAGCTCCGGTTCCATCTGCCCCCTCGCTGGTTCGGCTCCATCCTGTCGACGGTTTCGTCTCGCCTCCTCGCCGGTTTCGATCCGTCGTCCTTTTGCCCGCAGACGCGCTATCGCGGATAACCGATGGCGACGTACCACATCGAGACGTACGGCTGCACGTCCAACCGGGGTGAGAGCCGGCAGATCGAACGCGCCTTGCGCGACGGCGGGCATCATCCGGCCGAGGCCCCAGCCGATGCTGACGTCGCCATTCTCAACACCTGTACCGTCGTCGAGAAGACCGAACGGAACATGCTCCGGCGCGCCGAGGAACTCGCGGACGAGACGGCCGACCTGATCGTTACCGGTTGTATGGCGCTCGCACAGGGCGAGCAGTTCCGTGAGGCCGACATCGACGTCGAGGTCCTCCATTGGGATGAGGTTCCGACCCACGTCCGAAACGGCGAATGTCCGACTCACACGCCCGACTCCGAGCCGGTGATCGACGGCGTCGTCGGGATCCTCCCGATCGCCCGCGGATGCATGTCGAACTGCTCGTACTGCATCACGAAGTTCGCGACCGGTCGCGTCGACTCCCCACCGATCGAGCGGAATCTCGAAAAGGCGCGCGCGCTCGTTCACGCCGGCGCCAAGGAGATCCGAGTCACCGGTCAGGACACAGGCGTCTACGGATGGGACGACGGCGAACGGAAACTCCCGGAGCTGCTCGATCGGATCTGTGCGATCGACGGCGAGTTCCGCGTGCGACTCGGGATGGCCAATCCCGGCGGCATCCACGGCATCCACGAGGAGCTTGCGGACGTCTTTGCGAGCAACGAGAAGCTCTACGACTTCATCCACGCGCCGGTGCAATCCGGAAGCGATGAAGTTCTCGAATCGATGCGTCGGCAACACCGCGTCGGAAAGTTCCGTGAGGTCGTCGAGACCTTCGATGACGCCCTCGACCACTGGACGCTCTCTACGGACTTCATCGTCGGCTACCCGACCGAGACGGCCGCCAACCATGAGCGATCGATGGACCTCCTTCGGGAGGTTCGTCCCGAGAAGATCAACGTGACCCGGTTCTCGAAGCGGCCAGGAACCGACGCCGCCGAGATGAAGGGCCTCGGTGGAACGCTGAAAAAAAAGCGATCAAAGGCGATGTCCGAGCTCAAAATGGAGGTCGTCGGCGAGGCCTACGAGTCGATGGTCGGAACCGTCCGTGACGTGCTCGTCGTCCGGGAGGGGACCGGCGATTCGGTGAAGTGTCGCGACTCGGCGTACAGACAGATCATCGTTCAAAACGCCGACGAGTACGGACTCGAACCCGGCGCGTTCGCCACGGTCGAGGTGACAGGTCACAACACCGTCTACGCCTTCGGCGAGCCGGTCTCGTCGTCGTAGCGATCTCGTCGCTTCTCGCTTCTCGATCCTCGTTCTCCCGTCCGATCAGACGTGTCAGACGTCGCCGTCCAGCGTGAGGGAGTCGGTCGCCGCGTTCCGGAGGGCATCCGATCGCCCGAACTCGCCGGGGGCGATCGCGACCGTTCGGACGCCATAGCCATTAGCGGTCTCCAGAACTGGCTTGAAGTCGGTGTCCCGCGAGGCGATCGCCAGGGTCGTCATCCGTCCCTCGGCCGCGAACCGCGTCGCGTCGACGGCGAGTTTTACGTCGACGTCTCCGGAGGTGATCACGACTTCGTAGCCGCGGGCCTCCGCGGCCTGGATGAGCCCCGGGGTCGCGTGCTCGTCGAGGTAGAGCCGCGTCGTGACGAGCGGTCCCTCCTCGCTGGCCACCTCACGAACGTCATCGAGGTCGACGTCGAACTCCTCGCGCAACACGTTCGGCCCGTCGACGAATAGTGCGACGCCGACGGTCCGGTCGACGTGGAACCCGCCGATACCTTTCGGATCCGGAGCCGCCTCCGCGCCGGGGTCGACACTTGCGCTCGGGCCCGCGTCCGTCCCGTCTCCTTCCGCGTCCATATCTTCCGTATCGGTCCCGTCGTCATATGCGTGCTGATCGGGCCATCGGCGCCATCCTGGGCCTTCCTGCCGGGATCGGTGGTTTGCGGCTTTGAGCTCCACGGGTGTTCGGGTTCAAGGGGGATAGCGTTCCAGTCCCACGGCGGCAGTCCGCCATGGCAAAACATTTGCCGCGAGCGAGCGAGGGGTCCGTATGGCCCGACGCAAACCGCCGCTTCACGCGGTCCACGAGGCGGCCGGCGCCTCGTTCGTGGATTTCGGCGGGTGGGACATGCCGGTCGAGTTCGATTCGATCCGCACAGAGCATACGGCCGTCCGAGAATCGGCGGGGATCTTTGACGTCTCCCACATGGGCGAGATCGAGGTCGCCGGACCGGACGCGACGGCGTTGATGCAACGGCTCACGACCAACGACGTCGCCGCCCTCGATCCGGGCGAGGCACAGTACACGGCCGTCACCGACGAGGACGGAGTCATGCTCGACGACGTCGTCGTCTATCGGCGTTTCGAGGACTCGCCCGCCTACCTGTTCGTCCCGAACGCGGGCCACGACGTGGACGCCCACGACCGGTGGATCGACTACCGGGACGCGACGGACCTCGATGCAACCGTGGGCAACGTCACCGACGAGTGGGCCATGTTTGCCATCCAGGGACCGGAGGCTCCCGATCTGGTCGCTGAGTCCACGGCTCCCGCTTCCGGAACGCCTGGCGTGGACGACGTCCGGTCGCTCTCGCGATTCGAGTTCGCACACGCCCGGATCGACGGCGTCGAGTGTCTCGTCGCGCGGACCGGATACACCGGCGAGGACGGCTTCGAGGTCCTCTGTCCGGTCGACGACGCGGAGACGGTCTGGAACGCCCTCGACTGTCGACCGTGCGGTCTCGGCGCTCGGGACACGCTCCGCATCGAGATGGGTTTTCTCCTGTCGGGACAGGACTTCGACCCGGACGAGGAGCCGAGAACTCCCTTCGAGGCCGGGATCGGCTTCGCCGTCGATCTGGACGTCGACTTTCGCGGCCGGGACGCGCTCGCGGCCCAACTGGATGCCGGCATCGACGAGCGGTTCACCGGAGTCGTCATGTCCGAACGTGGCGTCCCGCGGGAGGGCTATCCCGTGACCGACACCGCGGGCGCGACGATCGGACATCTCACCTCCGGAACGATGAGCCCGACTCTCGGGGAACCGATCGGGTTGGGCTATCTCGACGCGGATGCTGCCGAGGACGGCACCGAAGTCGGCGTCGTCGTCCGCGGTGAGACGAAACGTGCACGCGTACAGTCCCCGCCCTTCCTTGACCGTTGATCCTTCAGTACACCATCACACCATGAGCTTCGATGTACCCGACGACCGTCGTTACCTGGAATCACACGAGTGGACGACCACCGAGGACCCCGTTCGGATCGGCATCTCCGAGTTCGCACAGGACGAACTCGGCGACGTCGTCTTCGTCGAACTACCCGAGACCGGCGAGACCATCACCGCCGGTGAGACGTTCGGGGTCGTCGAGTCGATCAAGGCCGTTTCGGACCTGTATGCCCCGGTCTCAGGCGAGGTCACGGACGTGAACGAGGAACTCTTCGACGCGCCCGAACTCGTCAACGAGGACCCCTACGGCGACGGCTGGATGCTCGAAATCGATCCCGCGGATGACGAGGAGTTCGACGAGCTCCTTACCGCAGCCGAGTATCGAGACCGGATCGAATGACTGGGTCTCGATCCGGTTCCGGAACACCGTACGCCCCCCACACGGACGCCGAGGTCGCGGCGATGCTCGAAACGATCGGCCTCGATGAGGAGACCGATCTCTTCGATATCCCCGACCCCGTCGCCTTCGACGGGACGCTCGACATTCCGTCGCGATCCGAGCGGGCCGTCCGACGGGAACTCTCCCGGGCGTTCGAGCGGAATGACGACCTCACCGAGTTCCTCGGACGGGGTCATTATTCCCATTACGTCCCGAGCGCAGTCGACCACCTGTCCGACCGCTCGGAATTTCTCACGAGCTACACCCAGTATCAACCCGAGATCACACAGGGGTTCCTCCAGGCCCTCTTCGAGTACCAGTCGATCCTCGTCGAACTCACCGGACTCCCAGTGGCGAACTGCTCGATGTACGATGCCGCGAGCGCGCTCGCGGAGGCCGCGACCCTCGCCGACCGGGTCCGATCGACATCCGGCGACGTCGTGCTCGTTCCCGAGCACCTCCGTGCGGGAAAGCGGGCGGTACTCGAAGGGTACTGTGACGGCGCGGGACTGACGGTCGAATCCTATCCGATGGATGATGGGATCGCCGACGTCGACGCCCTCGCCGATCGCCTCGACGAGACGGTCGTCATGGTCTACGCGGAGAATCCCACCGTCCGCGGCTGTATCGAGGAGCGGCTCGCCGCGATCGGTGATCTCGCTTCGGACGATGATGCGCTCTTCGTGCTCGGTTCGGACGTTCTCGCACTCTCGGTGCTTCGCGAGCCCGCGAGCGTCGGTGCCGATGTCGTCGTCGGGGACGCCGGCGCCCTCGGTCTGCCGACCAGCTACGGTATGGGACTCGGGCTCTTTGCCTGCCGCGAGACGTTCCTCAGACAGGTCCCCGGCCGACTCGTCGGAACGAGCGAGGACGCCGCCGGCGACCGCGCCTACACGCTCACGCTCCAGACGCGCGAACAACACATCCGCAAACAGCGGGCGACCTCCAACATTTGTACCAACCAGGCGTGGGTCGCCCTCCGCGCCGCGATGCACGTGGTCCACCTCGGTCCCGACGGGCTCGTCGATCTGGCGAACGAGTGCGTTCGTGGCGCCGGGAGGCTCGCCGAGCAAATCGACGACATCTCGGGGTACAGAGCACCCCTCCACGATAGACATAACTTTCGGGAGTTCGCGATCCGCTGTGACCAGCCCGCACCAGCGGTCGCTAGCGACCTGGAGACGGAGGGATTCGCGGTCCACGCGATCGACGATCACCTACTGCAGGCGTGTGTCACCGACCAAAACACGGATGCGATCACCGACCTCGTCGACGTCTTTGGGGAGGTGGCCTGAATGCGCCACGATCAGGCCCGCTACACTCGAGAGGACGAGGACAAACACGAGCCGCTGCTGGCCGAAAAGCGCGAGGAGACGGTCGACGTCCGCGATGAGAGCCCGCTTCCGGACGATCTGACCCGCGAGGAACTGACGCTGCCGGCGCTTTCGGAACCCGAGTTGACCCGTCATTACACCCGGCTCTCCCAGATGAACTGGGCGATCGACACCGGGCCCTACCCGCTCGGGTCGTGTACGATGAAGTACAACCCGCCGTTCACTGAGGACGTCGCTGCCGACCCGAACGCGGCGGTCCATCCCGATCGCTCGGCGGCGTCGACACAGGGGAATCTGTCGGTCCTCCATGGCCTTCAGGAGTATCTGGCCACGATCGGCGGAATGGATGCGGTGACGCTACAGCCTCCGGCCGGGGCTGCCGGCGAGTTCACCGGGATCCGGATCGCGAAGGCCTATCACGAGTCACGAGGAGACGACCGCTCGGAGGTTATCGTTCCGGCCTCTGCCCACGGAACCAACTTCGCGACTGCCGCGCTTGCGGGGTACGACGTCGTGGAACTCCCCTCCGACGACGACGGTCGCGTCGATCTGGACGCGTTGCGGGCGGCCGTTTCCGAGGACACTGCCGCATTGATGCTCACGAATCCGAATACGGTCGGGCTCTTCGAGCGTGACATCGAGGAGATCGCGACGATCGTTCACGACGCCGGTGGACTGCTGTACTACGACGGCGCCAACCTCAACGCGCTCCTTGGACGGGCCCGCCCCGGCGACATGGGATTCGACGTGATGCATTATAACGTCCACAAGACCTTCGCCACGCCGCACGGCGGCGGCGGTCCCGGCGCGGGTCCCGTCGGCGTGGTCGATGACCTCGTGGAATTCCTCCCCACTCCGCACGTTCGCGAGCGGGAGAGCGGTGCCGGCTACGAACTGGTCGAGCCCGACCAGTCGATCGGGAAGGTCCACGGCTTCTCCGGAAACTGGCTCGTGTTGATAAAGGCGTACGCCTACATCGCTCGTCTCGGCGAGGACGGACTTCTCGATGCCTCCGCGAAGGCGGTTCTCAACGCGAACTACCTGGCAGCACGGATCGATCTCGAGGTCCCGTATGGACCCTTCCATCACGAGTTCGCGGCGACTGCCGGCGATCGCGACGCCGCCGACGTGGCAAAACGAATGCTCGATTACGGAGTTCATCCTCCGACCACGAAGTGGCCGGAGATGGTCCCCGAGGCGATGTTGACCGAGCCGACCGAGATCGAAAGCCGGTCGTCCCTCGACGACCTCGCCGCAGCCTTCGATCGCGCCTACGCCGACGACCTGGCCGAACTCGAGTCGGCTCCGAATCGAACGACGGCGCGGCGGATCGATCAGGTCTCGGCCGCCCGGAATCCGGTGTTGTCCTGGCGAGACCTGGACATCTGAGCGGCGCGTCCCACCTTCGTTGGTCTATTCGTCCGGGATCGCCCCGGCCTCGCGTAGCGTCCGCAGATCCCCTTCGTCGTAGCCGTACTCGGTCAGCACGTCCGCCGTGTGTTCGCCCAAAAGCGGCGGATGGTGTCGATAGGTCGTCGGCGTCCGCGAGAAATGCATCGGCGATCCGGGCATCTCGACGGTGCCGGCCGTCGGGTGATCCATCTCCACGTGCATCCCGCGGGCGTGGATCTGCGGGTCATCGAACAGCTCCGCCATGTCCCGGACGTGGCTCGCGGGGACGTCGTGATCCGCAAGCGCATCGAGCGCCTCCTCGGTCGTCAACGCGGCGAACTCCGCGTTGAGTTCCGCATCGAGAACCGCCCGGTTGCGGACGCGTTTCGTGTTCGTCTCGAAGCGCTCGTCGGCGAGCAGGTCGGGGCGATCGAGCGCCTCACAAAGCGGCGGCCAGAAGGGGTCCGACGAGCAGGCGACGACGACGTAACCGTCGCGCGTCTGGAAGGCCTGGTACGGAGCGATGTTCGGATGCTTGCTCCCCATCCGACCCGGCGGATCACCGGAGGCGAAATAGTTCGTCGCCATGTAACTCATCCAGGCCGCCTGTCCATCGAGGAGGCTCACGTCGACCTTCTGACCGGTCCCGTCGCCGAGTTCCCGCTCCAGTAGCGACGCGAGGATCGCCTGTGTAGCGTACATCCCCGCGCCGACGTCGGCGAGCGCGACGCCCACGCGCACTGGCGGCCCGCCCTCGACGCCGGTGATGCTCATCAGCCCGCCGCGCGCCTGCATCATGATGTCGTAGGCGGGCTTGTCGCGATCGGGGCCCCACTCACCGTATCCGGAGATCGCACAGTAGATCAATCCGGGATTCGATTCGCACAGATCGCCATACCCGAGACCCCACTCGGCCATCTTGCCGACACGGAAGTTCTCGACGAGCACGTCGGCCTCGTTCGCGAGATCTCGAAACACCGTACGGCCCGCCTCGCTCGCGAGATTCAACTCGACGGAGCGCTTGTTGCGGTTGACGCTCACATAGTAGGCGCTCTCGCCCGGTTCCTCCCGCTTGTCGCCCGACTCCGTTCCCTCCTCGTCGCCGAACGATGGTGGATACCAGCCGCGTGTCTGGTCGCCCTCGCCGGGCCGTTCGATCTTGATCACGTCCGCGCCGAGATCGCCGAGTTGCATTGTACAGAACGGTCCCACGAGCACCCGGGAGGCATCGAGTACGGTCACGCCCTCGAGCGGTCCGTTCTCCTCCGTCGGGGTTCGGGCTTCACCGACCATGGATACGCATGGCTCGCCCTTGCGGCGACGACGGCTTAAAAACCTCGGGCGATCGGCCCTTCCTCGGACAGGGGAGATGGGCGTCATCGGGATCGACGGATCTCAGTCCCGGGTTCGAGGCTTAGACTTTTAGGCACCATGCCCCCATAGGAATACTATGCCGACAAAGACCGTTGGATTCGTTGGACTCGGAATCATGGGCCTGCCGATGGCGAAGAACCTGCTGGATGCGGGGTATTCGGTCGTCGGACACAATCGCTCCGCCGAACCGACCGAGGAACTCGTGGAGTATGGCGGCGAAGACGGGGGATCCCCTGCGGGGGTCGCTGAGCGGAGCGACGTCGTCCTGATGTGTTTGCCGGACTCGCCGGACGTCGAGAACGTCGTTCTCGGTGAGGGATCCGAATCGGATCCCCTTATCGAGGGGGTGAGCGAGGGCATGACCGTCGTCGATCACTCGACCATCTCGCCGACGGTCGCGGAGTCGGTGGCCGAGGAACTCGCCGACGACGGCGTGACGATGCTCGACGCTCCGATTTCAGGTGGTGAACAGGGCGCGATCGACGGGACGTTGTCGATCATGGTCGGCGGCGACGAGGACGCACTCGACGATCAGATGGACGTCCTTGAGGTGATGGGCGAGACGATCACACACTGTGGCCCGAGCGGCACCGGACAGACGACGAAGGCGTGCAACCAGATCGTCGTCGCCGCTCAGATGGTCGGGGTCAGCGAGGCGCTCGTGTTCGCGGACAACGCCGGTGCCGACCTTGAGGCCGTCGTGAACGCCATAAGCGGCGGCGCGGCGGGATGTTGGACCCTCGACAACCGCGCTCCCAACATGATCCAGGGTGACTTCGATCCGGGATTCTTCGCGCAGTACCAGTACAAGGACCTTCGGATCGCCACGGACGCCGGCGAGAACTTCGGTTCGCCGATGCCCCAGACCGCGCTCAACCACGAACTCTACAAGACGATGGTGCAAAACGGGATGGAACGGGACGACAACTCGGGCGTGATGCAGGTCCTCGAGATGCTGTCCGGCGGGGAAGCGCGCGTCGACGAGTAGCCACTTTCGGGTCGTCCTAAAGTCCCTCTCGACCGCTCCCGACGAGCAACACCACCATCGAGAGCCCCGAGATGGCCAACAGCAGCAGCGCCGGAACGGCCGCATACTGGAAGTAGGCGGCCTCCTGTGCGCGCCATATCTGAGTGACGATCGTTTCGAATCCCGTCGGTCGAAGGATGAGCGTCACGGGGAGCTCCTTCATCGTCGTCAAGAAGACGAGTGCCGCCCCGGCCGTGACGCTTGGAGCGATGAGCCTGATCGTGACGCGTCGGAACGCCCCGCCGGGGGTCTCCCCGAGCGTTCGTGCGGCCTCGACGAGCGTCGGATCGACGCCAAGAACGCCGGATCTGAGGGTACCAACGGCCTGTGGAGCGAACCGAACGACGTACGCGAAGACCAAAAGCGGGATCGTCTGATATATCTTCGGCGAACGCGGGATGTCGAGGGACTCGTATCCGGCCCCGAAGTAGACGAGCGCGAGCGCGAGAACGATCCCCGGGACCGCGAACCCAACGTAGGTCGCACGCTCGAAAATGGTCGCAAGCACCGATTCGTGGCGCGCGGAGAAGTACGCGATCGGTAGTGCCGCCGCCGAGGCGGCGATGGCGGCGGCAAGCGCGACCGTCGCGGAGTTGAGCGCGAAGCTCCACTCGAAGGCCAACGAGGGACGACGGCCCGCCCCTCCGCTCGTGAGCCACAGGAGGAGGATCCACACCGGGACCACGAGCGCAACGACGGAGACGATCCCCGGAAGCAGCGTGGCGGGCCAGCGCCAGACGCCGAGGTCGACGCGCATCTCGCCGCCCGATCTCCCCGTTCCCCCTTCGACCGTCCGGTCCGTGCGGATCCACTGTTCGAGCGCCAATACCAACAGCACGACTCCGAGCAGTTGGAGGGACAAAAGCGCCGCGTACTCCTGGCCAAAGGAGTTGTACTCGACGTAGATCTGCTGGGTGAACACGGCGACGCGCATGATCGCCGGCGTTCCGAAATCCGAGATCGCATACAGCGCCGACAGCAGTCCTCCCGCGGCCACGGCCGGTCGGATGTGCGGTACCGTCACGCGTTTGAACGTCTCCCACCGTGTGTGGTTGAGCGTCCGTGCGGCCTCGATGAGCGTGATGTCGAGTGATAACAGTGCCGCTCGTGTCGTCAGGTACACGTACGGGTAGGTGTACAGCGAGATCACGATCACTGCGCCGCCCAACCCGTATATCTCCGGAATCCGTTCGATCCCCAGCGGCGACAGGAGGTCGTGAAACTCGCCGCGGGGACCGAACGCCGAGACGAACGAGAACGCGCCGACGTAACTGGGAACCACGAGCGGGAGCGCCGCGACGATCGTCCAGAACCGTCTGAAGGGAAGGTTCGTTCGGGTGGTGAGATACGCCAGTGGAATGCCGATCACCATGGAGGCGACCGTGACACCGACCATTAATCCGACGCTGTTTGCAAGCACCTCGAGGGTCCGCCAGCGAACCACGAGATCACGTGCCCGCGACGGATCCACCGTCGCGGCCTCGATCACGAGCCAACTCAGCGGCAGCACCATCGCGGCGGCGATCCCCGCACACAGAAGCGTCAACCCGAGCGGCGGACGCTCCTCGCGCTCGAGCGCCCTCCGGACGGTTCGAACGACCGATCGGATATCTCCCATCGATGTCCTCCGTGTATAAGCGGAGCCACTCCAACGGCTATAAGGATTAGGTTTGCCTAATCCGGACATGCAGCTTTCGAGACGCGACGCGATCGCCGCTCTCGCGGCGATCGGCGCCGGCGGTGCCGCAGCCGGGGGGGCCGCCCGCCTTCGCAGCGATCGGGATGGAGGCGATGACGGCGACATCCCCAAAAACGCGACGGTCGATTCCGATCCCTCCTTCGACGACGCGGAACTCGCCGACGCGTTCGTCGCCGTCGCCGAAGTCGTCTATCCCTCGGAAGTAACCGGTCTCGAGGAGTTCGTCCGGTCGTTCCTCGGTGGCCGGCTCGATCGCGGATCCCACGCCGAGCCGCTCCGGGCGACCGCGAGCCAACTCGATCGACGCGCCGAGGAGTGGTACGACGATCGGATCGTGGCGCTTCCCGTCGCCGACCGTGACCGGCTCCTTCGTGAAGTTGGTGCCGATACGGCCGATGAGGTCCCCGACGGAACGCTCGCCGAGCGGGTCCGGTATTACGTCGTTAACGAGTTGTTGCTCGCCCTCTATGCCTCCCCGACGGGAGGAGAGCTCGTCGGCATCGAGAACCCGCAGGGCCACCCGGGTGGACGCGACACGTATCAGCGAGGGCCGAATCGATGAGCCGGAGGAGGTCGGATCCATGACCGAGGGGGGATCCAACCCATGAGCCGACGGGAAGGATCCGGGAGCATGAACGTCGACCGCACGCCGGTCGAGAACGCCGACGTCTGCGTCGTCGGTGCCGGCCCTGCCGGCGGCATCGTGGGCGAACGCCTTGCGGCGAGCGGTCACGAGGTCGTGATCCTGGATGCGGGTCCTCGCTTCGATTCGGGCGATCGGCTGGACCGGCAGGAGCGCGCGATCCGCCCGGCCTACGACCGCCCTGACGTGTGGGACGGGGATCCCGAACGCGACGCACACTCCGTCAGTGGCGAGCGGTTCTACCCACTCAATCACGCCCGCGTGAAGGGCGTCGGGGGCTCGACGCTCCACTGGCAGGGAATGGTGATGCGGCTTCACGAGGACGATTTCGCCGCGGCCAGCGAGCGGGGTGTCGGCGTCGATTGGCCGATCGACTACGCCGACCTCCGACCGTTCTACGCCGAGGCGGAACGCGAGATCGGGGTCGCGGGTGCAAGCGACAATCCGTATGCACCGCCCCGGGAGGAGCCGCACCCGATGCCGGCGTTTCCGCCCTCCTACAGCGACAGCCTGTTCGCGGAGGCCTGCGAGGAACTCGAGATCGATATGCATTCGGTTCCTAACGCACGAAATTCCGAGCCCTACGACGGCCGGAGCGGCTGTGTGGGCTACGGGACCTGTCAGCCGGTCTGTCCCTCCGGCGCGAAGTACGACGCGACCGTTCACGTCGAACGTGCGGAAGAACACGGTGCGACGATCATCGATCGGGCGACGGTCCAGCGTCTTGAGCACGGCCCGAACGGGGAAACGGTCGAGACGGCCGAGTACGTAACTCCGGATGGAACGGTCCACCGACAGGGGGCGGACGCCTTCGTCGTGGCCTGCGGCGGCGTGGAGACGCCGCGGTTGCTGTTGCTCTCGGAGTCGAACGCCTACCCTGACGGGCTGGCGAACACGAGCGGGCTCGTCGGGCGATTCTTCATGGATCACCTGTTTGCGGGGACCGGCGGCGTCCTCTCGGAGCCGACCCGCCAGAATCACGTCGGCTTCCTGACGAGCGAGTGTCACGGATTCTACGACGAGGCCGACGCGGAGACCGCGCCGTTCAAACTGGAGTTCTTCAACTACGGCGGTCCTTCGCCGGTTGAGATGGCGCTTTCGGGCGACCGATGGGGGGATGATCTGCTCGCTCACCTCCGTGAGGAGTACGGCAACCACGTCGGGATGGGAGCGCTCGTCGAACAGCTCCCCGACAAGGACAGCTACGTCGGGCTCGATCGCGACCGCACCGACGCCTTCGGTAATCCGGTCCCCGACGTCCACTGGTCGGTCGATGACCGCGCCCTCGAGACGATCGAACGGGTGAACGCGATCCAGGAGTCGATCCTCGAGGAATTAGGGGCGGAGATCACCTGGCAAGTCGATCGGGAGGATGCCGGTCCCGCCTATCACCACATGGGGACGACTCGAATGGGCGAGAACCCGGACGAGAGCGTCGTGAACCCGCGGCTTCGGACCCACGATCTCCGGAACTGCTGGATCGTCGGCAGCAGCGTCTTTCCGACCGCCGGTGCGATGAACCCGACACTCACGATCGCGGCTCTGGCACTCAGGGCGGCCGAACACATTGCCGACGCGCTCTGAATGATGCGGTGGATCGACTCCACCACGTTGTTTTAGGTGAACCTAAAAACATAAGTCGCTCCGGAAACGAGAGGTATCCAATGAGCCAGTCAATCGAGACTGACGTCGAGAACGTCGAGAGCGCTCCCGCTGTCGCCGTCGATTCGGATGTCGCCGCCGACTCAGACGTCGTCGCCGATTCGGACGCTCCGGTCGACACAACGCGATCGGCGGACGTGGACGCCGAAAATGACGCGACTGCGGACGACGAACCCGCCGACGAGGGTGACCGCTACACGTTCGACGACCTCAGCGTCGTCATGGGCACCTACAACGAGGAAGAGGCGATCGAGACGGTCCTCTCGGACATCGAGCGCGTCACGGACGGGCGGGCCGAGGTCGTCTGCGTCGACGGATCCTCGGACCGAACTCCCGAGATCGCCCGGGAACACGGTGCCCGGGTAATCGATCAGGAACCACAGGGGTACGGCGTGGCGGTCCGTGAGGCGATCCTCACGCCCGATCGACCGGTCGTTATCACGACCGACTGTGACGACACCTATCCGATGGATCGGATCCCCGAGTTTCTCGCGACCATCAACGAGGGATACGACGTCGTCAGCGGTGATCGACTCTATCACGGGGCCGCGACGATGCCGACGTTCAATCGATTCGGGAACCACGCCTTCGCCGCGATCGCGAGCCTACTGATGGGAACGCGCGTTCATGACACCACCACCGGCATGCGCGCGTATCGTCGCGAGGTCGTCGAATCGATCGACTGGACCGAGAACACCGGCCTCTCGGCGGAGCTTCTGGTCCGGCCGCTACTGCGCGGATACGATGTCCGCGAGATCCCGATCGCCTACGGCGAGCGCGCCGGCGAGACCAAACTCGATCCGCTCCGGGGCGGCGCCGCGATCGCGAAGTCGATCGTGACCGTCTGTCTCGAGGAGCGACTTCGCTCGCTTTAACCTCGAGCGCTTTGCCCTGCTTTCGAGATCTCTCCTCTGCTTTGCGAGCGCTTTGTCCTGCTTCGATCGTTTTTCCGACGGTTCTCACCACTCGGCGACGCTGCCGTCCGCGTGTCGCCAGACCGGACCATGCCAGTCGACGTCGAGTTCGGCTTGCTCGCGCACGAATGCCTCGTCGATGTCGATCCCGAGCCCGGGTTCCTCCGGGATCGAGACGTAGCCGTCCTCGTAGTCGAAGACGTCCGGGTTTGCGAGGTAATCGAGCACGTCCGAGGTCTCGTTGTAGTGGATGTTCATGCTCTGCTCCTGGATGAGCGCGTTCGGCGAACACGCATCGACCTGGATACAGGAGGCGAGTGCGATCGGCCCGAGCGGACAGTGGGGGGCGATCGCGACGTCGTAGGCCTCGGCCATGCTCGCGATCTTCTTCACCTCCGTGATGCCACCGGCGTGGGACAGATCCGGCTGGATCACGTCCACGGAGCCGTCCTCGAATATCTCCTTGAAGTCCCACCGCGAGAACATCCGCTCGCCGGTCGCGATCGGGATCGTCGTGTGGGCGGCGACGTTCCCGAGCGCGTCGTTGTGTTCGGGGAGGACCGGCTCCTCGATGAACATCGGTTCGTAGGGCTCAAGCGCCTTTGCGAGGCGTTTTGCCATCGGTTTGCTCACTCGACCGTGGAAGTCGACGCCGATATCGACCTCCTCGCCGACCGCCTCACGGACCTCCTTCAGCCGGTCGACCGCCTGCTGTACGGTTGCGGGATCGTCGACGCGCTCCATCTCCTCGGTCGCGTTCATCTTGAGCGCAGTGAATCCCGCATCCACCCGCTTTTTCGCCTCCTCTGCGACCGCCGACGGGCGGTCACCGCCGATCCACTGATAGACCCGGATCCGATCGCGGGCCTTGCCGCCGAGTAACTCGTGGACCGGCGCCCCGAACCGCTTGCCTTTGATGTCCCAAAGCGCCTGGTCGACACCGGCGATCGCGGACATCAGGACCGGTCCCCCTCGATAGAATCCGCCGCGATACATCGTCTGCCAGTGGTCCTCGATCGGGCTTGCGGGCTTGCCGAGGAGGTAGGTGTCCAGTAACTCCTCGACGGCGGCCTTCACCGTGTGGGATCGTCCCTCGACGACCGGTTCACCCCAGCCGACGAGCCCGTCGGCAGTCTCGACGCGCAAGAACAGCCAGCGTGGCGGTACCTCGAAGAGTTCGTAATCGACTATGTCGCTCATCAATGCTCGCTCGCCGGTTCGATAGCCCTGGGGATAGCTCTTTGGACACCCCCCGGATCGACTGACGTCTCCTCTCGATCCAAAGTGATTTCCCCACCCTCCGGAATGATCGCCGCATGAGCCTACCCGACATCGGAATCGGAACCTGGCAAAATGCCGAACCGGATACGTGTGTAGAAAGCGTTCAAACGGCCCTCGAGATGGGATATCGTCACGTCGACACCGCACAGGCGTACGGTAACGAGGCCGCGGTCGGCGAAGGGATCGCCACCGCGGATGTTCCACGCGAGGAGATCGTCCTCGCGACCAAGATCCACCCGGAAGAGACCGGAGTCGCCTACGACGAAGTCCTAGAGGCAACCCAGGACAGCCTTGACCGGCTCGGCGTCGACACCATCGATCTCCTGTACGTCCACTGGCCGACCGGGAACTACGACGCCGAAGAGACCCTTCCGGCCTTCGACGAACTCGTCGATCGAGGAGCGATCGACCACGTCGGCGTCAGTAACTTCGACGTCGATCTCCTCGATGAGGCACGCGAGCACCTCGATGCGGATCTGTTCGCCCACCAAGTCGAGATGCATCCGTTCCTCCAGCAGGCGGATCTCCTCGAGCACGCACAAACACATGAGTACGATCTGGTCGCCTACTCGCCGCTTGCTCGCGGTCGCGTCCTCGAACACCCCGAGATCGAGTCGATCGCCGACAAACACGGCGTCAGCGAGGCGCAGGTCTCACTCGCGTGGCTTCTCTCGAAGGACCGCGTTCGCGTTATCCCGAAGGCCACGAGCGAGGCGCACATCCGTGACAACTTCGAGGCGCTCGATCTCGAACTCGATCCCGAGGACGTGGCGGCGATCGACGCGATCGACCGCTCCGAGCGATTCGTCGAGCGCGCGGGCGCCCCCTGGCTCGCGTAAACCGCCTCGAAAGACTTCGTCTTTCGGTGGCTTTGATGGGGACTCCCGGCAATCAGTCCCCGGCAATAGGCCGGTGACTCTCGCCGTTCACCGTCCCACCAGTTATACGCATGTCTACTTGTGCGTCTCCGCCCCCCGACCTGGGCGAGGAACGGAGTCTGTGACGTCGCTTTCGGGCGTAGCGTAGCCCGATACTCTTCGCCGCGTTGTAGTCCGCGTTCACTTCGTACCCGCATTCACACAACAGAACTGTTCTCCGTGGCGATTGTCGTCGTGCGTGAACCCGCAGTCCGTCCGAGAACAGCGGTGGGACGTGTGGTTCGGCGCGGCGTGCTTCACAGAGACACCGCGTTCTGGGGCTTTGTAGGAGACGCACTCGAACAGGCGTCGGAACGCCCAGACGTGGTGCCACTTCGCGTGTGGAAGTCGCTCATGAATGTCGGTTAAGTCCTCGAACACGATACCGTCGCAGTCGTGTTCGGCGGCTTCCGAGACGATCTCGTTGGCGACGGTGTGGATGTATTGCTTCCGCCACGCTTTGCCGTCCCCGAACGGTGGCCTCACTCGCGAGGAACCAGGGCTTTTGATACCGGGTGAGAGGCAGGATGCGATCCGGACGGGGTGAACGGCGTGCTCCTCGTTCGTCTCTGGAATCATGCGAACGTGGAATGACTTGCGGGACCTCCAAGCGGCGTTCCGGTCGCTTCAAAGCAGCCGATCGGCGATAACGTCCTTCTGGATCTCGCTCGTTCCCTCGTAAATCTTCGTTATGCGGGCGTCACGGTAGTAGCGCTCGACGGGGAAGTCGGAGACGAAGCCAGCACCGCCGTGGACCTGGATGGCGTCGTCAGTCACCTCGACGGCCCGTTCGCTGGCAAACAGTTTGGCGATGCTTGCCAGTTGCGTCGCACGGTCATCGCCGTGCTCGACGGCCGCCGCCGCGCGGTAAAGCATGGCGCGGGCGACTTCGACGTTGGTGGCCATCTCCGCTATCATATGCTGGACGGCCTGGAAATCGGCGATCGGCTGGTCGAACTGTTCGCGTTCTTGAGCGTACTCGATGGCGGCGTCGAGTGCTGCCTGCATCGTCCCGACCGCCTGGGCGGCCACGGTGATGCGCCCGTCCTCGAGTGACTCCATGAAGTAGTAGAACGCCTGGTTCTCCTCTCCGATGAGATGATCCTCGGGGACACGGACGTCGTCGAATATCATCTCCGCGAGATCGGCCGCATGGATGCCCAGTTTGTTATCGATGGGATCGGCCCGAACACCCTCGCGGTCCGTCGGGACGAGGAACGCGCTGATTCCTCGGTGGCCAGCGTCCGGATCGGTCTTTGCGAAGACGACGACCACGTCGGCGACGTTGCCGTTGGAGATCCACATCTTGTTCCCGTTGATAATCCACTCGTCGCCGTCCTTTTCGGCACGCGCCTCGATGCCTGCGACGTCCGACCCGTGAGCGGGTTCGCTCACGGCGATTGCGTCGTGTGCTTCGGCGTCGACGATCTTCGAGAGCCACTCCTCCCGCATCCACTCGTCCCCGTATTCGGTCAGCAGGTAGACGTTCGTGGAGAACCCGTTGTTGCCGATGGCACATCCGATGCCGGGATCCGCACGCCAGAGTTCCTCGGTGACGATGGCTGCCGAGAGCGTGTCCATGCCCGCGCCGCCGTACTCGATGGGGACCGTCGGTGCGACCAGATCGTACTGAGCGGCCTGATCGATTATGTCGAACGGGTACGCGTGGCTCTCGTCGTATTCGTGGGCGACCGGTTCGATCTCGTTTTCACCGAACTCGCGAACCATCTGCCGGATCGCTCGTTGCTCCTCGCTGAGAAGTTCCCCACCGGGTTGTGAGCTCATACCGTACACGAACGTGGGTGAGTACAAAAAACGTTTCTCGGATCCGTTCCGCGACGATATCGTGATCGAGTCTCCATATTATATCTAATCTGGTGGATCAATATAAACATCGATTTACAGTTATATCAATTTCGCGATCCATATCCGAACTCAATGAGGCGATCTCGTGTCCGTGTTTTGCCAACTAATTCCTGGACCGACGGAAGACGCCCGCCGATGGCGGTGCATGACCGGATTTCAATCCTCTGAATCGTCGATCGTACTATTGAAACTATTATATCCGGTGATATAGTCGGAAATGTCTCTATCTCTGGCCATTGGACGGATGAAGATCGACATCCGAAACAATGTATTCCGTTATCTATTATATCCATAGATATTATGCTCAACAGATAGATCGGTGGTGATCCGTTCGAACGGATCCCGACGTGGGCGACCGGTTCTCCTTGTAGCGTGATCCCGATCCGATCTTCGCCCTATTTAATAATTGAGTTTTGCTTTGGAATTACGGGAGTATGTCTGTAATGAACGTAGTCCCGTTTCAACTGCTCCGGATCGCTCGCCTCATCGATGTCTCGTGGCCGGTAACCTCGTTCTTGAGGAACGTTTCGCCTGCTCTCACGGATGACGTCGTTCTCCAAAGGGGACGATGCGACTCGTCGGTGCCCATGTCAGTCGCAGGTCCGTGTGCGGGGACTTCGCCGACCATCCCCCAACGCTCGCGCCGTCGGTTCCGACGGCCTTGGGCTCTCGCTCCGCGAGTCCCTGTGCGGCCTCGCCGGTCAGGTAGGGAAAAACGAACGTCGCAGAAAGGGTCGAAAGCGGCTCAGTCGTCGGCCGCGGCGACCGTCTCCCGTTCCTCTAACGCCTCCGTGATTCCCTCACAGAACGCCGGCAGATCGTCGGGACATCGCCCGGTCAACACGTTTCCGTCCTTCACGTGGGAGACGTCGTGGTAGTCGCCGCCGGCGTTGATCAGTGACGTCTTCACCGACTTCCAGGCCGTCACGTCGCGCCCGTCGACGATATCCGCTTCGATGAGGACTTCAGGACCGTGACAGATCGCCGCAATGAGCGTGTCATCCTCGTGGGCCTCCTTGGTGAACTCGACGACTTCCGGAACTACGCGCAGGTGGTCCGGAGAGAAACCGCCCGGATAGAGGAGACAGTCAAGCGTGTCCACCTCCAGATCCTCGAAGTCGACGACCGTGTAATGTGTGCCCTCCGCCATCACGATCGGCGGGGCTGGCGTTCCGAATCGACCTCGAACCGGCTTCTGGTCCGATCCCTCGTGAGCGTTGAACCCCGCGTTGATCGGGACCAGTTTGACGTCCGCACCCTCGTGGGATAGTTGTAGGATACAGTACTCCATCTCGATGTCCTCGAACTCGTGGCCGACGAGGATCGCGATCGTTTCACCGTTGAGTGCCATGTGTTTTCACACCGTGTCGGAGAACATCATCATTGTTTATTAAGTCTTTTGAGTAGATAATGTGTTTTTTTGATATACAGCGAACGCGCCTCGATGTTCGACGGAGCGGTCCGAAACACAGTCGCTGATCGTCCCCTACTTATTTGCCGACCCCTGTCAAGTGAGAACGTATGTCGTATAACGTCGGATTCATCGGCTATCGATTTATCGCGGAGGCGCACGCGAACGCCCTCGCTCGACTGCCGATGTTCTTCCCGGATGCACCCCCGGTGAATCGTCACGCGATCGTTGGCCGCGAGGAGGAGGCACTCGATGCGGCCGCGGATCGTCTCGGATTCGAGACGGTCACCACCGAGTGGGAGGATGTCCTCGATGCGGTTGACGTCCTCTACAACCTGACGCCGAACGCCGTCCATCCCGAGCCGTCCATCGCGGCGCTTGAACGTGACGTCCCCGTCATGTGTGAAAAGCCGCTGGCTGCGACCCTTCCCGAAGCGGAACGGATGGCCGAGGCGGCCGAGCGAAGCGACGCGGCGGCCGCGACCGCGTTCAACTACCGGTTCATCCCGGCCATTCAGCACGCAAAAGGCCTCATCGAAGAGGGTCACCTCGGGGAGATCAGACAGGTACGCGGACGGTACTACCAGGACTGGCTCGTCGATCCCGAGGCGCCCTGGAGCTGGCGAAACTCCGAGGAGATGGCCGGAAGCGGTGCGCTGGGCGATCTCGGATCACACACCGTGGATCTGCTTCGGTATCTGGTCGGCGACGTCGTCGGGGAATTCGATCGTGTCGGCGGTCGGCTCACGACCTTCGTCGACGAGCGTCCGGTTCCCGGCGAAAGTGGAACTCGCCCCGTCACCGTCGACGACGCATATACTGCCCACGTTGAGTTCGAAAGTGGCGCCGTTGGAACTCTTGAGGCCTCCCGGTGTGCCGACGGTCACAAAAACGACCACCTGATCGCCGTCTACGGTTCCGAGGGCGCGATACGGTTCTCGCTGGATCGGCTCAACGAGTTGGAGGTAAAGACCGACGGCGATCGTGGCTTCGAATCGGTTCTCGTGACCGAGCCGGAGGACCCCTATTACGATCACTGGTGGCCGCCGGGCCACGTCATCGGATGGGAACATGCGTTCGTCCACGAGAACTACGAGTTTCTCACCGCACTCGATGGGGACGTCGAGTACCATCCGAACTTCCAGGATGGGCTCGCAGTCCAACGGGTGCTCGATGCCATCGAGCGAAGCGATCGCGACGAGACGTGGGTGGACGTATAGGCGTCGTCAGCACGCTCACGATCCCAAAAGTCGGTACGTTTTTAGCCTAGCCCGACGCCCGATCCCATATGCTGTCACTTGATCACGTGATGATGCGCGTCGAGGATCTGGAGACCTCCCTGGAGTGGTACAAGACCCACCTCGAGTACGAGGAGAAGGGTCGATGGGAGGCGGACACCTTCACCAACGTGTTCCTCGGTCCCGAGGACATGGCCGAAAGCGGCGCTAAATTGGAGTTGACCTACAACCACGACGGGCGAAGCTACGAGATGGGCGACGCCTGGGGACACATCGCAGTCCGTGTCGAGGACCTCGAAAGCGCCTATGCGGGGCTCATGGACGGCGGCGTCGAGGACTATCGCGATCCCGAATCGTGCGGTGGCGACTACGCCTTCGTGAAGGACCCCGACGGACACGAAGTCGAGATCGTCGAACGCGACCACGGCGCGCCCTGGAGCCTCGATCACACCATGATCCGGATCGAGGATCCCGACGAGGCGCTCGGTTGGTGGACCCGTAAACTCGAGTACGCCTACACCGGCGATCGGTGGGAAGCGGACACCTTCGCGAACTACTTCATGAAGCCCGTCGACGCCGACGAGGAGCAGATGGCCGTCGAACTCACCTACAACTACGACGATCGAAGCTATACCATGGGCGATGCCTGGGGACACCTCGCCGTTCGAACCGACGACCTGCATGACACCTGGGAGAAACTGATGGAACGCGACGCCGAGGATTACCGCGATCCCGAATCCTGCGACGACCGATACGCGTTCACGAAAGACCAGGACGGCCACGAGATCGAGATCGTCACTCGAGACTGATCCCGCCACGCTCCATTATTCCACGATCCCTGTCACGATTCGGCCGTTCCACGATTCCCGCAACGCTTCGTTGTTCCACCATTTCGAACGCCGGATTCCCTCTCGACCGATTCATGATCGGAGCGTCACCGATCGAAGTCGCCACTCGTGCGTATTTATAAGTCCGTCCCGAGCACGCGATTCCCGACGAGTAATACGATACCAACGCCCATCAGGCCGCCAAGAAATAGGAAGGAGGGGCCCCCATCCAAAGCGGTCCGCGAGCACGCCGCTCGGGAACCGGGTCAACGCGTAGGCGAACCACATCCCGGAAAGCGCCGTGCCGATGACCGCATTCGAGACGGCGAACTCCGCCGTCACCGCCGGGACGACTGGACTGATCGCCAGCCGGCCGACCATTGTCACGAGGAACGCGAGCGTACACAGTCCCAGAACGGTCTCCCGGTAGCGCCGGCTTCGGATCACGGCGTTCGTGATCGGCGGGGAGATGGCTGCCGAAATGCGCCGCTGTAGCCCCGCGATGTCCGTTCAAAGGGTGAACGCACGTTCGATCCGCTAGACGATCGTGACGCCGTTTTCGAGTCGGCCGATCCCGTCGATCTCGATCGAGACCGTATCGTCCTCCTGGAGCGTGAAGTCGTCCCCGGGGACGAGTGACGTTCCGGTGAGGAGCACGGCCAGTTCCGGGACTGCGTTGTGACGGTTGAGATACGAGGTCAGCTCCTCACAACTGCGTTTCATCTGCCCGGTGGAAGTCGATCCCTCGAATTGGGTTCCGCCGTCTCGCTCGATCGACATTCGCATCTCGAGGTCGTGGGGATCCTCGATGACGTCGGCGGAGGCGACCGACGGACCGATCGAACAGCATCGGTCGTAAACCTTCGCCTGCGGGAGATAAAGCGGGTTTTCGCCCTCGATCGATCGGCTGCTCATGTCGTTTCCGATCGTGTAGCCGACCGGTTCGCCGCGGTACAAAACGACCCCGAGTTCCGGTTCGGGGACGTCCCACGTGGAGTCCTCTCTGATCCCGACGGCCTCGTCCGGGCCCACGGTCCGGCTCGGAGTGGCCTTGAAGAAGATTTCCGGACGATCCGCATCGTAAACGTGGTCGTAGATGTCCGGTTCCGAACTCTCCTCCTCGCGTGCCTGTTCGCTGATCTCGTAGGTCACACCCGCCGCCCACACCTCGTCGGCGTGGAGGGGAAGCGTCGCGTTCGAGAGCGCGGATTCCGATATCTCGTCCGCGGTCTCCATCGCCGTCTCCGCGATCTCGTCGACCGACGCGTTGCTTCGTGCGGCCGTTGCCGCGAGCGCACGAAACGACTCTATTGGCGTCTCGGCCGTCCCGAGATCGAAGACGCCATCGTCGGTGTTTGCTACCAGTCCGTCGGCCGTCTCGTCGAGTCGATAATACTGCATGGTGAGTCCTCCGATCGGCGTCGCGATCGGTATTCGTATCGAACCGTTGCGGGTAATCCGTATAAAAACTGCGGTCGGTCGATCGACGGTCCGTGATCGCGGTCTCTCCCGTGGGAAATCGGACGATCACCCTCACGGGATCGGGTCGCTCACCAGGAGGTGATCGTCACGTCACGGAGCGGCCGGTCGAGCGGTACCGAGACCTGTCCGCCGGTGTAGTGGGAGACGTAGAACCCGACGATGATCTCGAGGGATCGCGTCGCCTCCTCGCCGGTCGACTGGTTGGTCGCGTTTCCATCGAGCAGATCCCGAACGTGTCCGGCCGCGTTCGCGAACGACCGCTGATAATCGTCCTCCCATGTCCAGGAGCCATCGATCTCGGGGATCGGACGTTCGACGTGTTCGCCGTCCTCTAACGACCAGTAACGCCACTCGCCGTCGTCGTTGTTCATGTAGAGTTTCCCCTCACTGCCGATGACGTTCAGCGTCATCGACGACTCCTCGCGGGGGATCGTACAGTCGATCGTGGTGAAAGTCCCGTCGTCCATCACGACGAACCCGCCACCGCCGGCGTCGTCGACGTCGCGATCGGCCGACAGTGTGTCCAGCGCCTCGTTCTCGCCGGTGATGTATCCACTGACCTGTTCGGCCCGGGCATCGAGCAGGTAGACGAGCGTGTCGAGCAGGTGCGTCGAGTTCCGCAACAGCTCCATCCGGAATTGGGTGCTGACCGATCTGACCTCTCCGAGCAGGTCGCCCTTCTGAACGTGGTCGTGAAGCGTTCGAAGCTTGTCCGTAAACCGGAACGAGTGGTTGATCACGAGTTCCGTGTCGGTTTCCGCACAGACATCGACCATCCGCTCTGCATCCGTCACCGAGGAGGCGATCGGCTTTTCACACCATATCACCTCGGGATCGGCGGCGGAGCGTGCGGTGTCGACGACGTGGTCGTGATGAAGGAACGACGGGGTACACACGGAGACGGCATCCAAATCCTCCTCGGCAAGCATCGACTCGTGACCGACGTATCGGCCCTCCTCGGGGATGTCCCAGGCCTCGCCGAACGTCTCGAGCTTTTCCTCGTCGATGTCCGCGACTGCGACGAGCTCGATGTCGTCGGTGTGTTCGTAGCCGCCAGCGTGGCTTGCGTCGATCTTCTCGGTGCCGATCGCCTCCTCCTCGTGCATTCCGAGGATGCCCATTCCTGCGATTCCACCCGTACCGATGATGCCGGCGCGATAGGAATCGCTCATTCGTAGACGTGCACGCTCCCGGTGGCGTTGTCCTCGATGAACTCCCAATCGTACTCGACGCCGAGGCCGGGGCCGTCCGGAACCGGAACCGTCCCGTCCTCGTCGATCGTGTCGATGAGATCGGAGTACTCGCCCTTATAGACCGGCGGGGCCGGATTCTGGGCACCCGGATGAACGAGCGCGAGTTCGTAGTAGTTGGCGTTGCGGGTAGCTGCGAGGCAGTGTCGCTGTGCGGGGCCGGGCGCGTGATACTCGACGTCGAGACCGAAGCCTTCCGCCGCGTTCGCGATCTTCATCGCGCCCGTAATGCCGGCGTCGTATTCCGGGTCCGCCCGCACGAAATCCGTCGCTCCGTTCGCGATGAAGTCCACGTGCGGCTCGAGTCCGCGGATGTGTTCGGTCTGGAGAATCGGCGTATCCAGCTTCTCCATTAGCTTCCCGTGTCCGTGCTGGGAGATGCCGCCGTCGCGGTAGGGGTCCTCATACCAGTAGAAGTCCTGTTCATCACAGGCCTTCCCGACGGTAAGCGCGTCGCCCCATGTCTCGTACTCGCAGGCGGGATCGAGCATGAGGTCCATCTCGTCACCGACGCGTTCGCCCACCGCGTGGACCGTCGCCACCTCGCGATCGATGTCCCGGGAGGCGTCGCTGCCGCCCCAGCCGTGGACCTTGAAGCCGGGATAGCCCATCTCGAGACACTCCTCCGCGAAGTCGGCGAACGCTTCCGGCGAGTCCAGCCCGCCATTCTCGTCGCCGTGATACGTGGAGGCATAGGCGGGGATACGCTCGCGATAGGTGCCGAGCAGTTCGTGGATCGGTGCGTCGTAGTACTTGCCGGCAAAATCCCACAGCGCGATGTCGATCGGACCGATCCCCATCCGGTCGTACTTGCGGAGCGCGCGTTTGATCTCCGACCAGTGTTTCTCACGTTTGAGGGGGTTCTTGCCGATCAGGTAATCGGCGAACATGTTGATCTGGGCAGCACCGGGCGAATTCCCGCCGACGTACTCCCCCGTGACTCCCGTGTCCGTGTGGATCTCGATCGCGAACAGCGTGCGATCGAGCGTCGATCCCGGTTCGTAGACGATATTGAACCCGGATTCGTCCATCCCGACGTTCTCGAGGGGATAGCTGAATTCCGTGCTCTCGATGCGTGTGATCTCTGGACTCACACGCGGGAATTCGCGATCCCGTTTAATAAATGTATCAGACCGTCCGTCACGCTGATTCGTCCGTTTGGATCCGGATCTTCGATCGAATTTCGTCTCCCGTCTCCCGATCGGATTCGTCATCCAGTCTGCCGATCGGTCTCCATTCTTCCGATCAATCGTCGCTTTCTGCGACTCCGCGAGCGTGTTCGAGCGCCTCGGTGGCGCTTTCGGCGAGGTGTACGACGTCGACGCCGGCGATGATGTAGTCGACTCCCCACTGCAGACGCGCTTCCCGTTCTTCGGCCGTGGTCGCGAGGGTGCCGACCGCGACGCCGGCGTCGTGTGCGACGGAGATGACCTCGTCGATCGCCGCCTGGAACGCCTCGTCGTCCCACTCGCCGAAGACGCCCATCGACATCGACAGGTCGACCGGACCGATGAACACGCCGTCGATTCCGTCCACGGCCACGATGTCGGCGGCGTTCTCGACGGCGCGTTCCGACTCCAGTTGGACGTGTCTGACGAGGGAGCGCTCGACCGTCTCGACGTGCTCACCGAGGTCGCGGCCGTAGGACGCGCGGCTGATTCCCAGTCCACGACGGCCCTCCGGTGGGTACCGGCTGGCCTCGACGATCGCCTCCGCCTCCTCGGCCGTCTCGACCATCGGCACCAGCACGGCGTCCGGGCCGAGATCGAGCGTCTTCTTCAGCGTCGTGGAGTCCCCGTCCGGGACCCGAACGAGCGTCTCGGAGTCGCCCGAGGCGCAGTCGATCCCGCGCAGGATGTTCTCCATCGTCTCGTAGGACGTCGGCGAGTGTTCGCCGTCGATGGTAACGAAGTCGTAGCCGACCTCGCCGAGCAGTTCGCCGACGGCCGGCGAGGGAAAGGTCGCCCACGTGCCGACCAGCGGTGTCGATGCCTCGGCCGCGTTCTGGAGCCCCGTATCGGTTTCCATGGCCGGGAATTCGGGGGCCGGGGTACATATTCTTTGGATTCCGGACGGTTCCGCCCCCATTGGGAGGTCGGTCGGTTTTCTTTGAGGGAACCGGATGCTAACCACCCGAAGTCATCCTCAAAAGTGTGCGAACTTGTCCCGACGGTACAGATCGAGTTCGCTGACGGTGTTGGGCGGTCGCTGTTTGGCCGCGAAGACGATCGCCTCCGCGATCTCCTCGGGTTCGGTCACCTCACCCGGTTCAAACTGCTCTTTCAACGGATCGTTGGTCTCCGAGCCGAACTCCGTGCGCACTTCCGTGGGGTTGATCACGGTGACACCGATGTCGTCGTCGCCGACGGCCCCTTCCAGGCTCAACGCGAAGCCGCGGGTCCACCACTTCGTGGCCGCGTAGACGGGGTTGAACGGTCGCGGATACTGTCCGGCGAAACTCCCGAGGAACACGATGTTCCCCGACGACTCGCGAAGGTGGGGCAGGGACCGCTGTGCCGTATAGAACATCCCGTTGACGTTCACCTGGGTCATGAGCAGGTACTCCTCGTCCGTCAGCGATTCGACGTCCTTGCTGACCCCGACCCCGGCGTTTGCGACGACGACGTCCAGCGCGCCGAACCGCTCGACCGTTTCCTCGATCGACGCCTCCACTTGGTCCGGCTCCCGGACGTCCGTGGGCACCACAAGCACCTCGCTTCCGTGCTCGTCCTCGATCTCGGCTGCGATTTCCTCCAATCGCTCCTCCCGGCGGGCCGCGAGCGCGACGTTCGCGCCCTCCGCCGCGAGCGCGAGGGCAGTCGCTCGGCCGATCCCGGAGCTGGCACCCGTGACGAACGCCGCCGCGTCTTCAAGCGTATCTGCGTCCATTGTGCGTCGATAACCCTCTGGAGCCCGGATAAACGTACTGACGGAAGTGGACTGACGCACTCTCGCACCCCGGTTCACCTTCCGGGAGAAGCGACCATCTGCGGCTCCCACGATCGACCCAACGAAAGGGTTATGAGCGTTGTTTGCCAGATACTCCCACATGGTAGGAACCTTCACCGGCTACCGACGACCCGATGGACGGATCGGGGTGCGAAATCACGTCGCCGTGATCCCCACGTCCGTCGCGGCCTCCGCCGTGGCTTCCGCGGTCGCGGAGGAGGCTGGAGCGTGGGCTCGAGCGACGCCCCACCAGCTCGGCACGAGCCAGCCGAAACCGGCGCGCGAACAGACCGAACGCGTCCTCGCCGGCATCGGACAGAACCCAAACGCCGGCGGTGCACTCGTCGTCGAGTTGGGGACCGAGGATATCGACGCGGAGTCTCTTGCCGACGACATCGCCTCGAACGGGACACCGACCGAGACCCTCTCGATCCGGGAGGCCGGCGGCACCGCCGGTGCGGTCTCCACTGGTGTCGAAGCCCTCCATCGCCTCGACGAGGAGGCCGACAAAGACAGGCGCGAGGAGGCCGACGCCTCCGAACTCGTCTTCGGTGTCGAGTGTGGCGGCAGCGACGCGACGAGCGGGATCGCGGCCAATCCCGGCGTCGGGGCCGGCTGCGACCGACTCGTGGAGGCGGGCGGCACGGCCTCCTTTAGCGAAACGCCGGAGTTCATTGGCGCGGAACACATCCTCGCCGACCGGTGCGTCGACGAGGAGACGCGCGAGCGACTCCTCGACCGCGTGGATGCCCGCGAGAGCATGGCAGAACTCATGGGCGTCGACCTCCGTGGTGCCCAGCCCAGCCCCGGAAACCAGGAGGGCGGGTTGACCACCATCGAGGAGAAGAGCCTCGGCGCGATCTCGAAGGGTGGAACGACGCCCGTTCGTGGAATCGTCGACTACGGCGAGGACCTCCCGGTCGGCGGCGGCCTCGTCCTCATGGATACTCCCGGCTACGACGTCGAGAGCGTCGTCGGCAAGGTCGCTGGCGGCGCACAAGTCATCGCGTTCACCACCGGTCGCGGCAGCACGACCGGTAACCCGATCGCACCCGTGATCAAAGTCACCGGGAATCCGAAGACCTGGGAGAAGATGTCGAACAACCTCGACGTGAACGCCGGAACCGTCTTCGACGGGGAATCTATCGACTCGGTCGGCGAGCGCGTCTACGAGACGCTCCTTGAGGTCGCGGACGGCCGCCGGACCGAGGCCGAAAACCGGCGTCTCGAGGAGTTCGCCATCAACGAGATCCAGCCCAATGAACTCGGCGCGGAGGTGAGCGTATGAAGGGTCGTGTCCTCGACGATCTGCTGTTGTTGCTGAGCGAGGCGGACACCGTCGCCACCGCGGTCGAGGACCTCGATGCGGGAACCGAGGTCGAGTACGACGACCGACGCATCGTGCTCTCTGAGGACGTTCCCTTCGGACACAAGGTCGCACTTGATCCCCACGCATCCGGCGAGAAGGTCCACAAGTACGGCGAGGTCATCGGCACGGCCACCACCTCGATCGAGGCCGGCGAGTGGGTCCACATCCACAACTGCGAGAGTACTCGCGGTCGCGGTGATCAGGTTGCAGACCAGGAGGGATCCGCATGAGCGGTGCTGACGCTCCCGCACACACGTTCGAGGGCGTCCAGCGTGCGGACGGGGCGGTCGGCGTCCGCGATACGGTTCTCGTGTTGCCGTCCGTCATCTGCTCGCACTTCGTGGCCGAACGGATCGCGGATCGCGTTCCGACCGCGATCGCGGCCCCACACGACCACGGCTGTGCACAACTGGGTGCCGACAGCGAACAGACGCGGCGAACGTTCCTCACGCTCGCGCAGAACCCGAACGTCGCCGGCACGGTCGTCGTCGGCCTCGGGTGTGAGGAGGTTCAAAGCGACGAGGTCGCAACGGCCCTCGAGGAGATGGACGTCCCCGTTCGTGAGCTGTCCATCCAGGGCGTCGGCGGAGTCGACGAGTGCATCGAGCGCGGCGCCGAGGCTGCCACGGACCTCGTCGAGGGACACACAGCGACCCGCTCGCGCTCCGGCATCGCCGATCTCACGGTGGGGATCGTCTCCAGCGACCTCGACGAGTCGACGGTAGCCGAGGCCGACCCGCTCGTCGGCGAGGTCGTCGATCGCGTCGTCGACGCTGGCGGTCGCGTGGTCGTGGCCGGCAACGAACGGATCGCCGCCCACCCCGAAGCGGCACGTGCGGCGGCCGACGACGAGACGGTCGAGGAGGCGATGTCCGCGCTGATCGAACGGCACGCACAGAACCCGGATCGAGCGACTCGCGTCGGCCGCGCCGCACGCGATCGTACCTTCGAGGAGGCCACGGGCTCGTGGGGCGATCGGTCCATCTCCGAAGTCCTCGAGTACGGTGATCAGATCGGTATCGACGAGGGACTCGCCGTCGTCGATGCACCCTCCCGGTTCGCCGAGGCAACAACCGCGCTCGCGGCCGCGGGAGCGAACGTCGTGATTCACCTCACCGGCGACGGCGTCGTGGCGGGCCACCCCATCCTGCCGGTCCTCAAGGTCACCGGCGACCCCGAGACGGGCGAGGCGCTCTCCGAGGACATCGACGTGCTCGCGACGGAGACAGACGCCGATACGTTCCTCGACCGTATCCTTAAGGTCGCAAACGGCGCGGAGTGTCGCGCCGAATCACACGGTATCACGCAGTTCGCCATTACCCGCGTCGGTCCCTCGATGTAGCGGTTTCGGGAGGTTACTCCCACGTCGCCATGCGTTTTTGGTCGATCCGTCCGCCTCTCAAAACGAACTCGTAGAGAATCCACCGTCAACGACAACGATCTCTCCGGTCACGTAGGCGGCCGCATCGCTTGCGAGATAGACTGCCGCGCCCGCGATGTCCTCCGGGCGACCCATCCGTTCCGCGGATGCGCGCTCCATGATCCGTTCGTACCGATAGGAGCCCTCCGCGTAGGTGTCGGCCGTCTGCTCGGTCGTGATGAACCCCGGTCTGATCGCGTTGACGCGGATCTCCGGTCCCAGGTCCTTTGCTGCGGCCCGCGTGTATCCATCGATACCGCCCTTTGCCGAGGCGTAGGCGGCCAGATCGGTCATTCCCTGCTGTGAGGAGAGCGACGCGATCGAAACCACCGACTCGGGATCGGCGGCCGTCACGAACGCCTGAACGGTCCGGTGGACTCCCGTCAGTTGGACGTCGAGGACGTGTTCGAACTCCTCGTCGGTCACATCCCGAACGGAGGATCTGGCGATCGCGCTCGGCGAGTTGACGAGGACGTCGACGCCGCCGAAGCGATCCACGGTTCGTTCGACCAGCTCGTCGAGTGATGCCCGATCGGTCACGTCACAGGTCACTTCCAGCGCTTCTGCCCCACGTTCGCGGATCTCCTCGGCCGTGGCTGCGACCCGGGAGTCGGTCCGGCTCGTAGCCACCACGTTGGCTCCCTCCTCGGCGAACGCGAGCGCGATCCCCCGCCCGATCCCGCTCGTTCCCCCCACGACCACGGCCGTCTTTCCCGCGACAGTCACCGGCGTGTACTCGAATTCGGATCGCTCGTCGGTCGTCTCGGACATGCCGCATCGATCGGACCGGGATCGCATATACGTTCTCGTCTTCGAGTGGTCCGTTCCGAGGGATATCGTAACGCTTTAGCTCGTCTGATCGACCCTATCCGTATGCATCGCGCACGATTTCGAGACGAGGCTGGCAGCGTTCGAACTGGCGAGTGGACGGACGACGGGATCCACTTTGGTGGCGAGACCTACGACCCCGAGTCGGTGGATATCCTGCCGCCGTGTGAGCCGACCAAGATCGTCTGTGTCGGATTGAACTACGAGAAACACGCCGAGGAGACCGACTCACAGATCCCCGATCGGCCGCTTTTGTTCTTGAAGCCGCCGAACGCCCTGTCGGCTCACGGCGACACCGTCCCGCTGCCGGCCGGCAAAGAACGGGTCGATTACGAGGCCGAACTCGGCGTCGTGATCGGCGAGCAGTGTCGCAACGTCTCCGAGGAGGAAGCCATGGAGTACGTCGCCGGATACACCTGCGTCGACGACGTCTCCAACCGTGACGACCAGCGCGTCGAGCAAAACTGGATCCGCGGAAAGGCGTTCGATAACTCCGCACCGATCGGACCCGTCCTCGCGACGCCCGATGAGGTATCCGAGGACGCCGATATCCGGCTTCGAGTGAACGGCGAGACCAGACAGGACTCCTCACGGTCCGATTTCATCTTCTCCATCCCCGAGCTGATCGCGGAGATCACGACCTACATGACCCTCGAACCCGGCGACGTCATCTCGACGGGGACGCCCGAGGGCGTCGGCCCGCTCTCCGACGGCGACCGCGTCGAGATCGACATCGAGGGAATCCGCACGCTCGAGCACACGGTTCGACGCGAGTAGAGCCGACGCTCGTTCATCCGCCCCGGCTTTCGAATTCTCCGTTTCACGTTTCAAGTTCCGACTTTGGAGTTTCGAGTTTCGCGTTTCGACTTTCGTTCTCGACGTCCGAACTGCCCGCCGAGGCCCGCTTCGTCCCGATCGCTCGGGATCGAATTCCGTTCCGAGGAGGTGTCTCGGCGGAGTCGTCTCGTTATGTCGAGTCTTGTCGTTTCATTTGGGATGTTTATTCGATTCAATCGGTCGATGGTCGTGAATGATCGATCGATCGTTCCGTCTCTAAACGTCTCTTTGCGGAGCCGTTGGCCGTCTCATCGTGTGGACAGTCGGATCGCCCTGGAATCCCGCCGATCTATCGGTCCGATAATGATAAATGAACTAACTCTCCGCCGTATCCGCTTGATTCCCCCATCTGGACCGCCCCAACCGGGTGATCGTTACACGCATACATCCGTCAGTCATCGATGAATATCCGCGTTCCGTCCGCCCGCCCGTCCGATCCCTGTTGTTCCATTATCTGGGACGAACCGATCTTCACTCCGTCCGAACCGAACGGCATCCCGTGGCGATCGTCCGCCGAGCGCTCGATTCAGGCGGATCGGGCCGCCTCGACGGCCTGGACGAACTCGCGGGCTCGCTCGCGGACCCCGTCCATATCGCCGGCGTCGATGGCCTCGTAATTGACGAGCGCCGAGCCGGCACCGACGGCCACCGCGCCCGCCGCGAAGTAGTCCGCAACGTTGTCGACGGAGACGCCGCCGGTCGGCATGACTGGCACGTCGCCGAGCGGTCCGTGGAGGGCGCCGATGTGGCCGGGGCCGACCGTCGAGGCGGGAAACAGCTTCAACATGTCCGCGCCAGCATTCATCGCGTTCACCGCCTCGGTCGGCGTCATGATGCCGGGGACTGCGACGACCTCCTCGTCGTTGCAGACCTCGATGACGGGCTCCTGGGAATCGGGAGCCAGAACGAACTCCGCGCCGGCCTCGATCGCGTTTCGTGCGGTCGGTACATCGAGCACCGTTCCGGCCCCGACGACTGCGTCGGTGTCCGCGAGCTGATCGTCGACCGCTGCGATCATCTCCGCGTACTGGTCTGCGTCGGCGGTGATCTCGAGGGCGGTCACGCCCCCCTCGTGGATCGCTTCGGCGACCTCGACGATTTGATCCGCCGGAATATCGCGTAGCACCGCGACGACGCCGCTCTCCTCGAGTTTTTCCGCGACCTCCTGTTTCCGAGCCATGGATCCGGATTCGCTCGGTCCGTGCAAAAAGGTGTCCGATCGGGGCATTCATTCGCCGTCGATCGCTGGCGCGCCAAGAAGGAACGAACTAAGCGGCTTGACCGTGAACGAGGTGGCATGTTCGAGCAATCACTGCGGATCCGGAGTATGAATTCCGGCCTCGATCTCCGATTCGGTCCCGTACGCTCGACGTCTCCATTTTCAGGGCCGTCCGGTATTTCTCGTTTTAGGGGGCAATCGACGTGAGCGGCGAAGAGGAACTCGCCAAGGACCTCGGTCTCCTCGCGGCGTTGACGATCGGTATCGGGACGATGATCGGTGCCGGGATCTTCGTGCTTCCGGGGACGGCGGTGGCTCGCACCGGACCGCTCTCGGCGGCTACGTTCGTCATCGGCGGCGTGATCGCGTTGTTCACGGCACTTTCGGCCTCGGAACTCGGGACGGCAATGCCGCGTTCCGGCGGCGCTTACTTTTATATCAACCGCGCGCTCGGTCCCCTTTTCGGCTCGATAAGCGGGTGGGCAAACTGGTTGGGTCTGGCGTTCGCCTCCGCATTCTACATGTACGGGTTTGGCGAGTACGTCAACGCGCTCGTCGGCGCACCCGCGCTCGCGCTCGGCCCGGTCTCGCTTTCAGCCGCCCAGACGATCGGGCTCGTCGGCGCGTTCCTGTTCATCGGCGTCAACTACGTCGGCGCCAAGGAGACCGGCGGCCTCCAGAACGGGATCGTCCTCTCGCTTTTGGCCATCCTCGGACTGTTCACGGTCGTCGGGCTGTTCAACGCCGACCTCGAGACGCTCCGGCCGTTTGCTCCACCGGGAACCGCTGGCGAGGTGTTGCCGGTCACCGCGATCATCTTCGTTTCCTATCTCGGGTTCGTTCAGATCACCTCGGTCGCAGAGGAGATCAAAAACCCGGGTCAAAACCTTCCCAGGGCCGTCATCGGATCCGTCCTGATCGTGACCACGATCTACGCGCTGTTCCTGCTCGTGTTGCTTGCAGCCGTCCCCAACGAGATGGTTGCGAACAACGATACCGCCGTCGTCGAGGCCGCACAGTTGCTCTTTGGCCGATACGACATCTTCGGTGCCGGGCTCGGACTCCTCGGATGGGGCCTGTTGCTCTTCGGCGGTCTGCTCGCGACGGCTTCCTCGGCAAACGCGTCGATCCTGTCTTCCTCGCGGATCAACTTCGCGATGGGCCGTGAGAAGATCATCACCCCGCAACTCAACGCGATCCACGGCCGGTTTGGAACGCCCTACCGGTCGATCGCGGTCACGGGTGCGCTTATCGTGGTGTTTTTGATCCTCGGAAACCTCGAGATCCTCGCCACCGCCGGATCGGTGTTGCACCTCATCGTCTACGGGCTGTTGAATCTCTCACTGATCGTGATGCGAGAAGCCGATCCCGCCGAGTACGATCCCGACTTCGAGGTCCCCTTCTATCCCATCGTCCCGATCATCGGCGCGGTCACCTCCTTCGCGCTCATCGTCTACATCGAACCGCGAGTGATCGCGCTATCCGTGGGCCTCGTCGCGTTTGCGACCGTCTGGTACTTCGGGTACGCACGCTCGCGCGTCGAGAACACCGGCGTTCTCGGGATGTGGATCCTCGATCGATCCGAGGAGCTTCCGGATCTGGCCGTTTCTGCGGCGACGTCCGTGCAGCCGGATGCAGGGACCTATCGGGTGATGGTTCCACTCGCGAACCCCCGAACCGAGAGCCACCTCATCTCGCTTGCGGCCGCGATCGCCAAACGGCGTGACGGGACCGTCGTCGCGGTCAACATTGCGAACGTTCCCGATCAAACCTCACTCGAGGCGGCTCGCGATCGCGGCGCCCACGATGCAGCTTACGACCTCCTTGAGCGCGCCAAAGAGGACGTCGAGACCTTCGGCGTCGACGTGGAGACACACGTCATCCTCTCACATCGGACCTTCGAGGAGATATTCGACGCCGCAGAGACCTACGGGGCCGACCTCACCGTCATGGGATGGGGTGAGGACGCCCACGGATCGCCGGGGCGAGCCGAGTCCGCGATGGACGAGCTGGCCCACTCCCTGCCCAGCGACTTCCTCGTGTTCAAGGATCGCGGGTTCGATCCCTCCCAGATCCTCGTTCCGACCGCCGGCGGACCCGACTCCCATCTCTCCGCGGCGGTCGCGCGCATGTTGCGTTCGGAGTTCGACTCCGAGATTACGCTGTTACACGTCGCCGACGATCGCGAGGCAGGCACGCAGTTCCTCCAGGAGTGGGCCGACGAACACGACCTGAGCGATGCGACGATCCGCGTCGAAACCGGCGACATCCAGGAACGGATCGCCGAGGCCGCATCCGACGCCACGATGCTTGTGATCGGTGCCACCGAGCGCGGACTCCTCTCGCGGCTCGTACGCGGCTCGCTCGTGTTGGATGTGCTCTATGAGGTCGACTGTTCGGTCCTCTTAGCCGAGAAGAAACACGACCGTGGACTCTTCTCCCGGCTGTTCGGCTCCGGCGCTCGGGAACGCGAGCTTTCGGAGTCGGCAGCAGCACTCGAGAACTCGGCGGACTCGGCCGAGCGGGAATCCGACGAGTCCTGACCATCGACCTCAATTG